>JACMRS010000241.1 GCA_014376345.1 Bacteroidia bacterium
GTCGTAAGCATGTAAAGCATTTCCTGATATAAATACAAACTGATCGTTAACTATCTGAATTGATGAAAGACTATCGAAGGGTAGGGTTTTGTTGTAATTTCCAAAAACATCAAACTGCATAATACCACTTAATGGATTATTGACAAAAATACTCTGGTTGTTGTCAAGAATAAAATTCGGGGACAATGATTTGTCTGTGTAAGTTAGAAGGTTGTTGCTTTCAAGAACAGATTGCAGATCTTTAGTTAATTTTTTAAGTTTCAGATCAGCCATATCGAAAAGCCAGATACCATTGTCATAACTTCTTGAAAGTGCTGCTACCTGAGAGAATCCTGCTTGTTCCAAATCTACTTCACCGCGAAAACTCAACATATTATCAAGAAAAACAACTTTATTCTGATCGCGGTAAAAAACATAAATTTCGAAAGGGTTGGTAGCATCAAGACTGGCAATATTCCCAAGCACTTTAAAATTTGTAGTGGCTATTTTTTTACCGTCTTTGTTATATTTATCAATATCATTATTTATAGAGATAACGTAGACATTGTTGAGGTTGTCGGTAACCATTCGCGCACCTTTAGAAATAGGAAAAGTATCTGCGGCAACAAATTTTATCTGAGCAGAAATATTACTCAGTGCAAAAACTGTTAAAGTAACAAGAAAGTATCGGATGGTATTTTTCAAAGTTTTACAAAGATACCAAAAACGGGGCCAAACTAAATAAACTCTTAAAATACAAATCCCATTTCAAAGGAAATATTCCTGACATTGACACCGGGATTGATAAAAGGAACAATTCGTGGTTGGTCTTTAAGATTGAATTTTGGATTGCCGCTGTTGAAATTATTTGTTGCTACATTCCGTAACCCATATTTAAAGCCAAACTGAACGCCGACTCTGTTTGCAAGTGCAAACTGAAAGGCAATTACAGGAGCAATATCAAAGTTAGCAAGGGGTAAATCGAAATAACTGGGGGTTTTACGACTTTCACTAATTGCAAGTGTAGATTTTACAAGCAGTCCTGGCTGTATACCAAACAAAATATAGGAAGGAAGTCTCTCACTTTTATTAAGTTTGATGGAAGCAAGAAGCGGCATTTCAATATAAAACAGAGAAAGTTTGCTGTAACCCGAATCGCCGTTAGCAAAATTAGCTCCTTTAAAACGTGCGGCAATTTCATACTGAAAAGCAAAACTTTTTTTCTTGTTAAGATGAAATCGCTGATACATGGCTATAGCATATCCGAAATAAGGTCTAGGATTTTCAAGTCCAGTGCCACTTAAAGTACTGAATCCAAAACCGATTTTTAATCCCAGATCAGTTTTAGTTTTTTCATCAGTATCTATATTTTCCTGCTGCATCGGTGCTTCATCCTGAGCTTGCACCAAAGATGGAGAAAGCAACAGCAACATTATAAATGCAGTTTGAAGAATTAGATATTTTGATTTTATTCCGATCCTCATTTATTCAAGTATATTACTGCCTTTTAAAGCGTTTCCTATTGCATTGTCCATAAGTCTTTCTGCAAAAGGTCTTGTATAATCATTTAAACGTTCTGTTTCATGCAAAATTGCATCTCGCTCATCATTTTTTAAAGTTTCAGCAAGCAAATTCATGATATTTCTCGTTTCAGAATGTTCTTCCGGTGAAATAATTGTCATGCTGTTAACCAACATTTTATTGCAGGCATAAATCAGTTGTTCAGCTTCTGTTTTCGATTCGGCAAGCATGCGGCTTTTCATATCTGCTTCTGCAAATTTAATCGAATCCATCAGCATGCTTTCAACCTGTTCATCTGTTAATCCATATTGGGGCTTTATTTCAATATGTTGCTTTGTTTGTGAACGGATTTCTTCAGCTTCTACTTTTAAAATACCATCCGCATTAAGCATAAATTTAATATCTATTTTCGGCAATCCTGCAGGCATAGAAGGAATTCCACTAAGTTTAAATTCGGCTAGTTTTCTATTTTCAGCTACCATTTCCCGCTCTCCCTGATAGACATTAACTAAAAGATTTCGCTGCCCGTCTACTGATGTTGTATATTGCCTTGCCGCAGACGATGGCACTTTGCTGTTGCGGGGTATAATCACATCCATCATGCCACCAAGTGTTTCTATTCCAAGACTTAATGGCGTAACATCCAGAAGCAAAATATCTTTTCTGTTTCCTGCTAAAATATCAGCTTCAATTGCTGCACCAAGTGCTACAACTTCATCCGGATCAAGAGAATTATTCAACTTGTCTTTTTTGAAAAATAATTTCACTGCATCTTTCACAGCAGGCACTCTTGTAGAGCCGCCAACCATCACAATTTCATTAATTTCACCAATAGAAATTCCACTGTCATTAATCACATTCTGACAGCAGACAATGGTTTTATTGATAATAGGTTTTATAAGTTCATTAAAAGTTTTGCGTGAAAGCTCAAGCGTTATATCTTCATTATGTCTTGTAACATTCAGAAAAGCTATATCTTCAGTTGAAATTATTTTTTTTGCTTCTTCTGCTTTCAATCTGAGAACCTGCGAAAAAGATTTATCTGAATTGATAATCGCAGGATCCCAGCCATTTTCTGCAACCCATCTTTCAGAAATCAGTCTGTCGAAATCATCTCCTCCGGTATAAGTATCCCCATTAGTTGCTAGAACCTCAAAAATACCGTCCTCTATTTTCAGAATTGTAATATCAAAAGTACCGCCACCCAAATCGTAAACTGCAATGGTTTTATGTTCTCCTTTTTCAAGTCCGATGCCATAAGCAAGACTGGCAGCAGTGGGCTCGTTAACGATTCGCAAAACATCTAAGCCGGCTAGTTTTCCTGCATCGCGGGTAGCCTGTCTCTGACTGTCATTAAAATAAGCGGGAACTGTGATAACTGCTTTTGAAACAGGAATCTCTAGCACTGCTTCAGCGCGTTGTTTCAACTCTTTTAAAATCATCGAGCTAAGCTCAATTGGATTGTAAAAC
>JACMRS010000242.1 GCA_014376345.1 Bacteroidia bacterium
AATAATTGTTCTGAAAGGTTTTTAAATTGCATTTTCTTTTTCTTTAAGTTCCCATTTGGTCCGTCCAAATACAGAGGCTAGTTGAGACGCAGCAGTTCCATAAGGAGCCATATGTGATCCTGTTTCTTCGATATTAAACTTTAATATCTCTTCGTGATGATCAATGTTCCTTTGATTTCTATAGTGTAAAAAAACATTCAGATAATAATTATCAGGAATAAGCTGATTGCCTTCAATCTTAATCTTATACTGGTAGGTACCCTTTTTAAGATTTATTAATTCGTGGTTTAAGCTTTCTGACAAGCTTGTAAAAATTATGTTGATACCATTTGAATTTTTCAAACTTACACTCACTTCTGCACCTTCTAAATCTGAATTAACAACAATTTTTAAAAAAACATAGAAGTTGTCTGCATAACCAGCTTTGTTGATGGGATTACCGTTTTCATCAGCAATTTTTATTTCAGAAAAATAGCCTTCGGAATCTTTGGGTTTAAGTAAAACCAGAGAAATTTTCTGGTCGCTTTCTCTTTCCAGATACATAGCGATACCTGTATTTGCTTCCCCATTGAATATTAATTCACCATTTTTTAAAAATATTACAGTTGAACACAACTGCCTAACTGCAGCCATTGTATGCGTAACAAATATTATAGTTCTGCCTTGCTCGCTGTTGACATCTCTCATCTTGTTTATGCATTTCCGCTGAAATTCCTGATCTCCTACTGCCAAAACTTCATCGATGATCATAATATCCGGATCAAGATGGGCAGCAACAGCAAATGCCAGTCGAACATACATGCCTGAACTATAACGTTTTACCGGAGTATCAATATATCCGGACACACCCGAGAATTCTATTATCTCTTCAAGTTTAGAAGTGATTTCTTTCCTGGTCATTCCCAAAATGGCACCATTCATGTAGATATTCTCTTTTCCAGATAAATCGCCATGAAAACCTGTGCCTACCTCTAACAATGAGGCAATTCGTCCGTTAACTTTAATATTGCCCGTTGTTGGCGAAGTAGTTCTGGAAAGTATTTTTAGTAAGGTACTTTTTCCAGCACCGTTCCTTCCGACAATTCCTAATGCATCCCCCTTTTTAATTTCGAAGTTTAAATCTTTTAAAGACCAAACAAAGTCGCTGGTTGCTTTTTGACTTCTGTCGTTTGCAATGGCTATTTGAGAAAACGGATCTTCTTTTCCTCTTACTTTTGCCCACCAACTTGTAATATCTGTACCTAAAGAACCTGTGCCAATATCTCCCAAACGGTACATTTTGGAAAGGTTTTCAACTTTTATTGCTATATCTGACATTCTTTACTAAACTGCTTTTTCTCTTAAACTCCAAAGTTAATAGCTTTATTAGATTTTATTCAATGGTGAAATATTTAAACTGTAAGTTCCATGTTCCTAAAACTTGTTCATCACTTCCACAACCTTATAAACATCAGTTTCTGTATGAAAATAAGATATTGGTAAACTTAAAGTTGTTTCATGTATTTCCTGAGAAACAGGATATTCAACCTTTTTAAGGACGTCAGTCATTGCTTTTTGTTTGTGAGGGGCTATTGGGTAATGAATTTCGGTTTTTATGCTATTCTTAAATAAATATTCTTTCAATAGATCCCGCTTTGCATGCCTTACATTAAAGATATGGTACACATCGTAAAAATCGGGATGCACTTGTGGCTTAATAAAGTCAGATTTTAACTCCTTTAAATATATGTTTGCCAATGCTCTTTTATGAGAATTTATTTTACCCAGGTGTTTCAGTTTTATGTTTAGAAAGACCGCCTGTATTTCGTCTAATCTGGAATTATATCCTGAAATTTCATTGTGGTATTTAATTTTTGAGCCATAATTTCTTAGCAATTTTACCTTTTCTGCAAGGGCCTGGTCGTTGGTTGTGATTGCTCCGCCGTCACCTAATGCTCCTAAGTTTTTAGTCGGGTAAAAACTAAAGGCATTGATAATACCAAAAGTGCCTGCCTTTTGACCTTTGTACCTGGCACCGTGTGCCTGGGCACAATCTTCGATTACATATAAATTATGCTGGTCAGCTATCTTTAATATTTCGTCCATTTCACAGACTTTTCCATATAAATGAACTGCAATAATGG
>JACMRS010000243.1 GCA_014376345.1 Bacteroidia bacterium
AATGAAGTTATAATGGTTGGAGACAATGATGATAAAGACAGGATTGGCGCTGAAAATGTTGGTATCAGATATTACCATCCTTTCTGAAAAACTATTATTTAATACATCAATTTAAACAGTCATTTTAAATGCAATTTTATAAGTGTGGGAATTTTATTTAGCTTTGAACCGGAGAACAGCAGGCTTTGAAGAAATACTATAAGACCATTTTTTATGATAAATACGGCAATGCCAAACTGCGCGGACTAAACAGCGGCTGGTTTTATGCAGGCTTGCTGCTTAAAATAATTCTTGGTTGCACCCTTGCAAGCAGCTATCTTACTTCTTATTTCGCACCCTTCATTAATTATTTTGTTGAAAGCGGATTTAATGACCCTTATGCTTATTTCCAGCAAAACAGCACAGGTGCTGAGTTTCCATACCCGCCGCTAATGCTTTGGATAATGGCCACTCCAAGAGTGATATTTTCAGCATTCGCAGATAATCAATTTATTCAGCTATTTATTTACAGACTACCATTACTTGTAATGGATTTTGCTATTCTGACGGTTTTGCTGCGATGGATTAAAACAAACCATAAAAAGGTAATTATCTATTACTGGCTTTCGCCAATAATAATTTATATCAACTATATACACGGTCAGCTCGACATTATTCCAATCGGCTTTCTGGTAATCTGTTTGTATTTTCTATTTAAAAGAAACTGGACGGTTGCTGCATTTTTCATTGCCTGTTCTATCGGTACAAAAACCAATATGGCTATTGTAGTTCCTTTTATTGCAATTTATTTAATAAAGCTTAATCAGTTAAACCTTAAAGATTATATCAAGGTTTCACTTATTTTTATTTTAACACTTCTTATAATAAATCTGCCCTATTTAAACAGTGCCGACTTTATGACCATGGTGTATCATAACCCTGTTCAGCAGAAAATATTTGAAAGTTATTTTTCATTCGGCAGTCTTTCTTATATATTTATTCCCGGCGTTTATCTGATGCTTCTTTTACGTCTTCAAAGCTTTCGCAGCGTTAATAAAGATTTGCTGATGCTGTTTCTGGCATTCAGTTTCGGTACCATTATTTTATTTGTTCCACCAATGCAAGGTTGGTATTGCTGGACTATACCTTTCTTTATTTATTTTATGGTGAAGCAAGACATGGAGCAGCCGGTTATTTTTGTATTGCTGAATGTTTTTTACTTTTTCTTTTTTGCTGTAACACCTGTTTCCGATTTCTATTCTGTGTTCTACTTATTCAGCGAAGCAGCTGTTTTTATTACGCCTTACGAATATTTTCATCTGTCTCAAAATGTAGTAAATGTTGCTTTTACGTTTATGCAGACTGCACTTGCCGCATTTCTGATTGCACTTTATCTGAAAGGTATCAGACAACACACAGGATTGAAAATGCTTTACAAACCTTTTCTTATTGGTGTTGGTGGCGATTCAGGTGCCGGCAAATCTACATTTACAGCGCTTTCTGAAAAAGTATTCGGAACAGACATCACAAGCATCATCCGAGGCGATGATATGCACAAATGGGAACGCGGCAACGAAAACTGGAAGCATGTAACACATCTTAATCCCAAAGCAAATGACATTCATAAAGATTTCAGTGATATTAAAAAACTGAAAGAAGGTTATTCTGTTTTACGTAAACATTACAACCATGACAATGGCAACTTCAGTCTGCCTTTTGAAATAAAATCTAACAAGCTGGTGATGTTTGAAGGACTTCATCCCTTCTACCTTAAAAATCAGGCTGCGCTTTACGATTTAAAAGTATTTATCAGGCCTGATGAAAGCATCCGCATAGAACAAAAACTGGCACGCGATACCGGAGAAAGAGGAAAAACTTCCGAAGGAGTTATTAATCAGATAAACGACAGGCAGGAAGATTCGGACAAATACATAAAAGCTCAGGAAAAAAATGCGGATGTGATATTCTCTTTTATTCCTGCAGAAAACGAACGTGCATTAATGGTGACGCTTGCCAATGACATTCCGCTTGACAATTTAATTTTACAGCTTTCTGAAAATGGAAACCTTGATATCACTCATGAATTTTCTGACGATGATAAGCAAGTATTAATTTTAAAAGGTGAGATATCTGATACTGCAATTGAATTGATTGCTTTTGATGAGGCACCCTGGCTCGAAGATCTGGGTATTTACCAATCGGAATGGGAGAATAATTACAATGGTATTATGCAACTTATTTTATTAGAAGCTGTGTATTATAAAATGAAACTGGATTGAGTACATTAGAACAATTATCAGCGCCTTTTGCAACAAATCCCGACCTGATACAAGGCAGTGGTGGCAATACATCTGTGAAAATATCAGAAACTGAAATGCAGATTAAAGCATCAGGTTTCCGACTTTCAGATATTGACAATAGCAATGGATTTGTAACAGTTAATTACGACAATATAGCTGAGTATTTTACTGCTTCTAAATACACTGAAACTGATGACCCTGAAAAACATCTTAAAGCATTTGTAGCAGACAATATTATTGGCGACAGATTAAAACTGCCTAGCATGGAAACAGGTTTTCACGCTGTACTTGATAAGTATGTTGTTCACACCCACTCTGTTTACAGCAACATTATCAACTGTACTGCAGGTTCAGAATTTTTACTGCAAAGTATTTTCCCGAAAGACACACCCGCATTTATTCATTATTGCAATCCCGGATTTTACCTCAGTAAAAGCATCGCTAATCTGATGGCTTCCGGCACAAACAGACCGAAAGTGATCTTTTTAGAAAACCACGGTTTGATTACACACAGCAACGATGCTCAGGAAGCTGTCGATCTGAACTCAAAAGTTAATAAAGCCATTCAGAACTATTATTCAATTGCAATTGAATATCCTGAAAGTAATCTTGAATTGCAAGTAGAAGGACTTTATAAGAGTAATACACTTCTTCTCAAAGACTGGATGAGAAGCTGTGGTTCAATTCAGGCAGCTATGAGTTTAACTTTATTCCCTGATCAGGCCGTTTTCTTTAACGGACAGATTGATTTTACAGGAAGTAATAATACAAATTTTAAGATCAGTATTCATCCTGAAACTTTTGAAATCAATTACCGCACAAATGAAAAAGAAGCAAAAGCTATTGATGAAACAATCACTGCTTTTTACTTTATACTTTATCATTTGAAACAGCTTAAACTGACTCCAAAATACGTATCACAAGCAAACGTGGCTTACATTACAGGTATGGATATGGAGAAATACCGAAAGAACCTGATGAAGTAATATATTCAATTTGATAATTTATTTTTAAAACTAATTATGGGTATCAGCATTTACGCGCACAGAGGCAATATGTCTGTGTTTCCTGAAAACACTTTTCCGGCATTTGAAAGTGCTATTAAACTGGAATGTAATTTCATAGAGCTGGATATTCAGTTTACTAAAGACAAACAGATTGTAGTGACCCATGATGCTAATGCCATAAGAGTTACAGGACAGGATGCTATAATTTCAGAAACAAATTACAATGATCTTAAAAAGCTGAATTTTGGTGCTACTTTTCAATCAGAAAACAACATAAGTTTTAATGAATTGCGATTGCCTTTACTTTCAGAAGTTCTGGAAATGGCAATAGATTCGGGAACCGGTATTTCAATTCAACCAAAATGTTACGGCATTGTAAAACCAGCATTTGAATTACTTGAAAAAATGAAAATGACGTCTCAATGTGGTTTTAATGACACCAATTGCGAATACCTGATTGAAGCAAGACATTACAGCAATAAACTATTTACTACCTGGGACCGCCCGCCCGGCACAGACTTTAATACAGATCTGCACATTGCAAAAGCCTATTCTTTTAATACATTAATGTATGAATGGCCGGGTATTACTTATGCTAAAATTGAAAAGGTAAAGTCTGAAAACATCAACTTTGGTGCTTGTGTAATAAATGATTTAGATGCCATGAAAATGTATCTTGAAATGGGCGCTGAAAGTTTTTATACAGATTACCCTGAACTTCTAAAATCTCTTGTTTAAAAAGCTCTGCTCATTTCATTTACCCTGTTAGCATCCAGCTTTAAGAAAGTAAATAATAGCATTGTAAAGCTAAAAAGTGATGAGCCACCATAACTAAAAAATGGCAATGGAATACCGATTACCGGGATCAAACCCATTGTCATTCCAACATTCACAAAAAAGTGAAAGAAGAAAACTGAAGCGGTACAATAACCAAAAACCCTGCTAAATGCGGTTTTTTGTCGTTCGGCCAAGTAAACAAGTCTTCCTAAAAATAGCAGATATAACATTACCAATGCCGACGAGCCAATAAAACCATACTCTTCACCAACAGTACAAAATATAAAATCGGTATGCTGTTCCGGCACCATTTTCATTTTAGTTTGTGTACCTTTATTAAACCCGCTACCAGTAAGCTGTCCGGCGCCAATGGCAATTTTCGACTGGTTTAAATTATAGCCGATTCCATTATTATCTACTTTTTTACCAAGAATCAATAATATCCGGTTTTGCTGGTGTGCCTGCAGTTTTGCAAATGCCACATCAACACTAAGAGCCATTATAACAGAAGCAGCAAATACAATCAGAGTAATAGTTATCAGTTTTTTAATTTTTCTGAATACAAAAACTGTTATAAGTACAACTGTTGAAATTGCTAAAAACGAAATAATAAACTTCGCCCCAAAGTAAATAGTGAGTACAAATAAAAATGCGATATAAACACCCATCAATATCCACCAACCCGACAAACCTTCACGATAAAACACAAGAATAAAGCACGCGAAAACCAATGCAGAGCCGGTATCATTTTGCAATAAAGTCAATATCATTGGTAATAAAATTATACCAAAAGCAATCAACCTGTTTTTACCTTCAAATTTAACTCCGAAAGTACCCAGATACCGCGAGAGTGCCAGTGCTGTTGCGTATTTTGCAAATTCAGAAGGCTGGAGTTTAAATCCACCAATTTTAAACCATGATTTAGAAGCAGAAACCATTGAACCTGTGGTTAACACTGCCACGAGCAAAAATATTATGATTCCGTAAATTACAAAACCCGAGATATTAAAGAATCCTGGATCAGTTAAAAGTATCAGAATAATTATGACCAAACAGATACCTATCCAAAGAATTTGTTTGCCATAATTTTTATCAAGATCAAACAAAAAAGCACCTTCAGTTGCACTGTCTGCAGAATAAATATTCATAGCACCAAACACAATAAAGATAATGTACATCATTACAGTTGTCCAGTCTATCCTGATTCTTTCGTCTGCGTAAGGTTGCCTAATCATGCTCGGGTCTTTTGGTTAATACAGCAAGAGCATCCTGATTATGATCTGATTTATTGTCTTTATTTCGCTGGCCTTTTTTATTTTCCAGTAAAACTTTTTTCGGAACTCCATTAGATTCAAGAATCTCTGGCGGTGGCTGAACTAAGTTTAGGTTTGTATCTTTATCATAAATTGAAGGCTGTATGAGTTTTGCGTTCAAAATTCTTTTCAGCATTTCAGGTTTTTTTGTTTTTCCTGTATCACCGTTGAGATATTTTTCGATCATCAAGGTTGCGATCGGTGCAGCATACGTGGCTCCAAAACCTCCGTTCTCAACAATCACACAAATTGCGATTTTAGGATTAATTCTTGGAGCGAAAGCGATAAATATCGAATGGTCTTCTCCATGAGGATTTTGAGCAGTACCTGTTTTGGCGCAGATTTCTATACCCGGAATAGCAGCGCCACCTGCTGTTCCGCCCGGCTTACAAACTCCTGCCATTCCTTCAATCACAGGCCTGAAATATTGTGAGTCTACTATTGTCTGATGGCGTTTTTGAAATGATTCAGGCATGTATTTTTTGTCGCCGATACTTTTAACAACATGAGGGGTGTACCAAAATCCTTTGTTTGCAATTATCGCAGCTACGTTTGCCATTTGCAGAGGAGTTAATCCCATTTCACCCTGACCAATTGAAAGTGAAACCACATTACTCGAACGCCAGTTTTCACCGAAAACTTTATTATAATATTTTACTGTCGGTACATTACCCCTTGATTCTTCCGGAAGATCAATTCCTGTTTGAACACCAATTCCAAAGCTATTCAGGTAAAGTGTCCATTTTTCAAAACCGGCTTGTACGCTGGGATATTTAGGGTTGTCAATAATGCTTCTGTAAGTATAGCAATAATAAGCATTGCAGCTTTTTGTAATAGATTGTGTTAGATTCAATGGTGATGCATGAGCATGGCATCCTACTGTAATGGATCCCATGTGGTATCCGCGACTACAAGGATAGGTAGTTTCTGGAGTTAATACACCTTCCTGCTGTCCTATTAAAGCCTGAACAGTTTTAAAAGTAGAACCAGGTGGATATTTCGCTTTTAAAGCTCTGTTGAATAGTGGTTTTCGCGGATCTAAAACTAATTTAGGATAATTTTTGTTTCTGATTTGTCCCACAAGAAGATTGGGATCGTATCCCGGACTATTTACAAGAGCTAAAACTTCTCCGGTTGATGGTTCAAGTGCAACAATAGATCCTATTTTATTTGCAAGAAGTTGTTCGCCAAGTTCTTGCACACTCAGGTCTATTGATGAAGTGATATTTTCACCTGGAATTGCCGCAGTGTCAAACATTCCGTTGCCCATACTCCCCTGTTCAAGTCCGAGTTTGTCTACATAAATCATTTTTACACCCTTTTTACCTCTTAAAAAGAACTCGTAAGAATTTTCCATGCCGGCAATACCTTTAATATCACCCGAACGATAGTATGGATCTTTTTTTATCATTCCCGGCGTTACCTCACTCAGATAACCCAGAATATGTGCCGAACCGTTAATCTTATACTTACGGTCTGTTTTCTTTTCAATATAAAATGCGGGAAACTGATAAATCATTTCCTGAAGTTGATTATTCACATCAGAAGCTAAATTTTTGTAAAATATCTCAGCTCTTTTTCTGGAATATTCACTTGCTTTTGCAAGGCGTGCAATAAATTCATTTCTATCAATTTTAAGTACACTGCAGAGCAAAGCAGTATCCATCACTTTCACTTTTTCAGGTATTACTACTAAATCATAAACAGCATCGTTATAAACTATCAGCTTGCCATTGCGGTCGAAGATAATTCCTCTGTCAGGATAAACCGTAATTTCATTTGAACCGTTGCGAAGTGCTTTTTCATAATTAACAGAATCATCGATCTGCAAGGTAAATAAACGGGCAATATAAATGAGCCCGACTAATACGAAAACACCGTAAAAAACAATTGATTTTGAACCGCCGTTATTCATTTATTATTAACGGTTTTTAGCAGGTTTAAATAAAATGTCTTCCAGCATCAGAATCAGAAAAAAACTAAGGAAAACACTGACTAATATCGTTGGAAGAATACGAGTAAGAAAATTTTCTCCGAGATTTTCAACTGTAAAAACAATGAAGTGGTGAACAGTTATTAAGGTTATGAAATATATCATCTTCCAGCCTGTACTTTTCTTACTGGTCCAGATTCTGTTGTCTTCATCGCGAGCAGAAATTTCATTGTCAATATTGCGTGTAATATAACCTCTGCTAAAACCAATAAGTGTACAAGCGGCTGCGTTTATGCCCATAGTATTGGTAAACATATCAATAGTTAATCCAATAAAGAATGAAATTAAAATCAGATAATTGTGCTTAATAGCAGGTGGTAACAACAGTATCAGCATGATGTAAATCTGTGGTTTGAATAAAAAACCATAACTGTAGCCAACCATCACCCTGTTGAGTACAAAAACCTGCAACAGTAATAGAAGCAGGAACAAACCCGTGTATTTCAGAATGTCAACTATCATTTTCTGCCTTGTTTCGCGTTGTTCATTCGTATAACATTATACTCAAGCTCAACAAGCTCATTTCTGAAAAGATTTTTCACCACATAAACGGTACTGATATTTCCAAAATTTGTACTCAGCTTAACTTTTATTTTATAAAATGTCTGATTCTTAGGTTGCTCTATACTTTCAATTATTCCAATCGGAATATTTTCAGGATAAAACTGCGAGTATGGACTTGTTGTAATATGATATCCAACTTTTACCGGCTCATAGCGGTTAATATCTTCAAGATAAACATAACCGGGATCTGAAATATCCACCCATCTTACTTTTCCTCTCGAATAACCCAGTTCCTGAATTTTTGGAGTTACTGTAGTTTTACTGTTGAGAACAGATTTAACAATTGCAAAGTTATCTGAAGCGTCTACCACTTCGCCGATAATACCATCCGGACCAAAAACACCCATATTCTTATCTATTCCCGAAGACTTACCCCTGTTAATAGTAATATAATTGTCTTTATTGGAGGTTGTATTTGTGATAACAAGAGCCGGAATGTATTCGTAACGCTGTTTGTAAAGTGTATCGTTAACAACAAATGAGGTGCGGGGCTCTACAAGAAAATTTTCTTTAAGTCTTCTGCGAAGTGCAATATTTTCTTTTACAAGTTCTTCATTTTTATGATAGAGTCCGAAATAATCATAAAGTTCATTATTGAGAGAACTTACTTTTCCTGAAATTCTTCTGCTTCCGTTAAAATAAAAAGTAGCCTGATAAGAATTGTATCTGATTATGCAAATGGTACAAAATATTTCAAGTACAAGAAAAAGAAGCACATGAAAATATTGTTTAAGAAATGCGAAAATTGCATTCATTGGTGGTTATCAGGTCATTAAGAACTTGAACTTACCAATGTTTTTTAAAGCGATACCTGTTCCTCTTACAACGGCCCTGAGTGGATCGTCGGCTACATGCACAGGTAATTTTGTTTTTGCAGCAATTCGCTTATCCAGTCCACGAAGCAAAGCACCACCACCTGTGAGATAAAGACCGGTCTGGTAAATATCTGCACTCAATTCAGGAGGCGTATTTTCAAGAGCTTTAAGAACTGCTTCTTCAATTTTCGCAATTGATTTATCAAGAGCAAGAGCAATTTCAGAATACGAAACCATTACCTGCTTAGGAATACCGGTCATTAAATCTCTGCCATAAACTGCATAATCTTCCGGAGGATTCTCAAGTTCTGTTAAAGCAGAACCCACATTAATTTTTATTTTTTCAGCAGTACG
>JACMRS010000244.1 GCA_014376345.1 Bacteroidia bacterium
CATCCAGTGCAGCAGTATAATTTTTGGCAGCTTCTCTGTCAAGCCATTCAATGGTATTATTTAGCATGTAGGCATTTTCAGAAATGTCAACATCAAGTTTTTTCAATCTGCCAAAACCGGTTAAAATGTATTTTGTAATGTATGGATTTTCATTCATGCCATCAAACCAGCTCCACGCGCCACTCGGCAACTGTTTTTGCTCAAGTAGTTTAGCTGCAGACTTTTGTTTCAGAATCAGATCCTGTTTATTAAATAATTTGCCCAGGTTTTTCTTATTCTGAGTTTCATTTTTAGCATCCATCACCCAAGGCGTTTCTTCTAATAAAAGTGATTTAAGATCTTCGTTTTTCTGAAGGTTTGAAATAAGTGAAGCACTGTCTTTGTCTGCTGTCCTGGCCCATTGATTAAAAATATTTCTGATTAAAGAATCTTTATTTGCAAGGTGTGAAGCAATTGCGTTTGAATAATAGCGGTTAAATATCTGCTCAGCGCATTCGTGTGGAAATTCCATCATGTAGGGGAGTGCCTGCACCGCGTACCATGCAGGATTAGAAGTCATTTCCACCACAACTTTATCAGTCTGAAGTGTTGATGAAGTGTTGTTTTTAAGATGGTCAAACGTAAATGATTTTTCACCCACCTGCCTCATGGATAAAGGAAGACTTTCTGTTATATGTACTTTGCTGCTCAATACTGGAATGGTATGTGATTCACCATCAGAAAAATTTTCCGAAGAGGCTGTAATTTTTATTGTGAGCGCTGAGTGTGTGGTAGGAATTTTAATGTTCCAGCTAACAGATGTTGTTTTATTGACTCCTACATTAAATGTAAGTTGAGTTGCAGATACTAAAACATCTTTAACTACCTCGCCGGTTTCAGTATCTGTTATTTCAATTTGTGCATTGCCGCTTAATGCTTTGGTACTTAAGTTAGAGATTTTAGACACGATTGTCAGGTTGTCACCATTTCTGAAAAAACGCGGAAGATCAGGCACAACCATCAGCTCTTTTTGTGTTACTATGCTTTGAGTTAATGAACCAGTTTCAAGTTTTTTACCATGAGCAAGTGCCATAAATTTCCACCTGGTAAGCGCTTCAGGCATAGTGAACTCAAATTTAATGGCACCATTTTTATCTGTTCTTAATTGAGGGTAAAAGAAAGCTGTTTCATTAAAGTTGGTGCGGGGAGTGATGATTGGTTTTTGATTTTTTTCTATAAAGTTTTTGGGATCGCCAATTACCTTAAAATTAGAGACTGATTCTTTTTCTATTGATTTTTTAATTGGATAAACTCCATCAAAACTCATAAATTCTACACTAGCATAACCACTACTTCCTGGTCCACTTCCTGGTCCTCTGCCGAATCCACGAAAAGAAACATAATTATTGTGATTTTCAATTAAGTCAGGAATTGAAAATTCATATTCTTCCAAATAGTATTGTGGATTAAATCTGAAATCTGATGAAGATATCACAGTAAAAATATTTGATTGATAACTGGAACTATAGTTATCATTCCATGGAAAAAAACTCCAGTTATGACCGGTAAACTGATCAAGTGATTCATCATACATTCCTGCCATCATTTCTGCAGCAAAAGCTTCTCCCTTGCTTCCTTTAACTGTCATGGTCCATGTTTCTTTAGCGCCGGGTTGAAGCTTATCCCTGAAGCTTCCAAGTTTAACCTGCAATTGTTTATTTGAATATGGTACATCGATATATAATGTCTCATCATACATTCTGTAATTATTAATTGCAAGAAATGAAACAATAAAATTTCCCCTCATTTCTTCAGTAACCGGAATCGTAATTATTGCTGTGGTATTGTTTACAGTTATATATTTTTCTGAAATGATTTTATTATTTATTTTTATAGTATATTTTAATTTTAAATTATTCAGTGAAGTGCTGAAAAGTAGTTTGCAAACATCTCCCGGCTGATAAGTGTTTTTACCTAAATTATAGACTTCAAAAGCATTTCCTGAAACAGGATTTTTTGATTTTGGGTTATAAATCAGAATGACTGAACTTGAGGTGAGTTCTTTGCCTGTTCCGTCGGGAGCAATAAAACTGATTCTGTAAGAACCTTCTTTACCTTTTAGAATATTTTTCAGATCAATAAAATTGTTTTTGTAATCGTCGAGTGACATTCTGTATATTTCAGACTCAACAACTTCATTGCTTTCATTCTGATTGTATGCCAAACCGGGTTGACTTTTCGTCAGTTCTTCACGAG
>JACMRS010000245.1 GCA_014376345.1 Bacteroidia bacterium
ACGGTAGTTAGTGGTATCAGGCCTACGGGAATGCTTCATTTGGGAAACTATTTTGGTGCTGTTAAGAATTTTCTTCGCATGCAGAATGAATTTAATTGCTATTTTTTTATTGCTGATTACCATTCTCTTACAACGCATCCGAATCCTGCCGACCTTCACGGGTCTGTAAAAAGGGTGCTTGCAGAATACATTGCAATGGGTCTTGATCCTGATAAATGTACTTTATTTCTACAAAGCGATCTTTCTGAAATAGCTGAACTTTATCTGTTTCTGAATATGAATGCTTACATGGGTGAGCTTGAAAAAGTGCCTACGTTTAAAGATAAAGTGCGCACACAACCCGAAAATGTAAATGCCGGATTATTGACTTATCCTACTTTAATGGCTGCTGATATTCTGATTCACAAAGGTGTGAAAGTACCTGTGGGGAAAGATCAGGAACAGCATCTGGAAATGGCGAGAAACTTTGCAAAACGTTTCAATCATTTATATAAAGTTGAATATTTTCCTGAGCCGCAGCCTTTTAATTACAACAACAGTCTTATTAAAATACCGGGATTGTCGGGCGCAGGAAAAATGAGTAAAAGTGCGGGTGATAAAGATTGTATCTACATGTCTGAGCCTGCTGACTCGCTTTTGAAGAAAATCAAGGGTGCAGTAACAGATGCCGGTCCGACTTTACCAAACAGTCCAAAACCCGAGAGCATTCAGAACATTTTTGAATTGATGGGTTTGGTAAGTGCCACAGATACCATTGCACATTTCGAAGAGGCGTGGAATAACTGCAGTATCCGTTATGGTGATATGAAAGCAAAGCTGGCAGAGGATATGGAGAGTTTTATAGCGCCAATAAGATTGCGCATTAATGATACAATAAATGATGATGCATTGCTTAGTAAGATTGCTGCGCAGGGCGCTGAAAAGGCAAGGGCAAGTGCGTCTGAGACAATAAAAGAAGTAAGAGAGATAATTGGTTTCAGAAAATTTGCATAATTGTAATTTATTAAAAAGTAAAGTCAGAATTAAGGCATTACCAGTTTTTTTAGATGATTTAATTTTCCACAAGCCGTATATAAGTTTAGATTTTAATTATTATTGCACCAAATGAGTGAGAAAGTAATGCATATAGCCGTGGCAGGCAACATCGGATCAGGTAAAACTACACTGGCCAAAATGCTTGCCAAGCACTATAACTGGGACGTTCAACTTGAAGACATGGATGACAATCCATATATCAATGATTTTTATGAAGACATGCAACGCTGGAGTTTCAACCTTCAGGTGTATTTTTTGAATACCCGCTTTAACCACGTGCGCAATATCCGGACAAGTAAAAAAACCGTGATTCAAGACAGAACTATTTATGAAGACGCCAATATTTTTGCGCCTAATCTTCATGCTATGGGATTGATGAGCACGCGTGATTTTGATAATTATATCAATCTTTTTAATTCTATCAGCTCAACTATCGAGTCGCCAGATTTGCTGATTTACCTGAGAGGTTCAATTCCAACACTTGTAAAGCAAATACAGCAGCGTGGACGCGATTACGAGGATGGTATCAGACTTGATTACCTAAAAAGACTTAACGAGCGCTACGAGGCCTGGATTTCAACCTACAAACAAGGAAGGTTGATTATACTGAATGTAGATGATCTGGATTTTGAAAATAAGCCTGAAGATGCGAATTTCGTAATCAGTAAGATTGAATCTGAGCTTAACGGCTTATTCTAAATCGTTTAATTTTAACATTTTTAAAGCGGTCACTGCGGCTTCAACACCTTTGTTGCCGTGTTTTCCACCACTTCTGTCTTGAGCCTGCTCCAGGTTGTCAGTAGTAAGCACCCCGAATATTACAGGTTTGTTAAATTTTAATCCGACATTGGTTACACCATCTGCACAAGCCTGACAGATAAAATCAAAATGGCGTGTTTCACCTTGTATTACACAACCCAGGCAAATAACTGCATCAATATCATGGCCTTCCATTCCGGCAAGTTTTTGGGCGCCAAATGGTAATTCAAAACTGCCCGGCACCCAAATAATACGGATTTGATCGTCGGTAGCTCCTGCATCTTTGAGAGTTTCAACTGCACCATTTAAAAGTGCACCGGTTATTTCAATATTCCATTCAGAAACAACAATGCCGAAGGTATGAGCTCCGGCAGTTGGTATTTCGTTATTAAATTCAGATAGGTTTTTTAAGACCGTAGCCATTAATATTTTCCTGTTTTAGCTTTAGCTCTGGCAAGTAATTTTTCAGTTTCACCCATTGCCTCAGATTCTTTGAAATTTTTGTAGATATTTTCATAAATATCCAGGGCTTTATCCCATTCGTTGCGTTTTTCATGAATAGCCGCCGCTTTTTTATACCAGTAAACAGTAGTAAAACTGTTTTTATCAGCTTTTGCTGCTTTTACATACTGATTCAGTGCATCATCAGTATTTCCGCTTTCATAATAAGCATCACCAAGTAATCCTGTAGCCATTATTGAAGCATATTTGTCATCAAAATCAACTTTCTCTAGATATTTGATACTTTTTTTAAAATCACCGGTTTTTAAATAGCTGACACCTGAATAATATTTAGCCAGATTACCAGGTTTTCCTGAATAATTATCAGCAATATAAGGTGCACCTTTTATTTTACCCTGTCCTTTAATTACAAGTTCAAATGAATCGGCAACAAACCACCTTTCAACCGGTCCGAGTAAGTCGTATGCGGCTTCCTGCTTTTTGTCAAATATGATTGTTTTGTAAAAATAACCACCTGCGCCAATTGCTACTATTGCTACAATAGCAATTAAAATTTGCTTGCGGTACATCTCAAAAAAGTTTTGAGCCTTTGTATAGAACGGTTCTTTGTGTTCGTTTGTATTCATTATTCTGTTTTAAAAATTCCTGCGAAAATAGCTTTTTTATCTTAAAAAATGTGGGTTAAATATTAATCCATTATAAATGGATACTCGTCAGTGTAAACCTCTTCGTAAAGTTTGCCTGCTTCCGGAAACGGAGAGTTCTCAGCAAATTCAACTGATTTGGCAACTGTTTGCAAAATTCTTTCTTCAAGTTCCTCAAGTTCTTTCTCTGTTGCAAACTTATTTTTAAGAATCGTCTCTTTAGTTGTTTCCAGTGGATCTAATGTTTTATAATGACCCAATTCATCTTTACTTCTGTAAGTTGCAGGATCGCTCATACTGTGACCTCTGTAACGGTATGTTTTAATTTCAAGAAATGTCGGTCCGTCGCCATTACGTGCTCTGTCCGCTGCTTCTTTAATAGCATTGTGAACATCTTCACACTTCATACCATCTATCTGAAAAGAGGGCATTTCATATCCTGAACCTACTTTATAGATATCCAGTACATTTGTTGTGCGGGCTACCGAAGTACCCATCGAAAACCCATTGTTTTCACAAATAAATATTACCGGTAACTTCCAAAGCATAGCCATATTGAAAGTTTCATGCAAAGCACCTTGCCTTACAGCACCGTCGCCCATAAAACAAACATTCAGGTTTTTAGTGCCTTTGTATTTTTCAGCAAAAGCTGCCCCTGCGCCTAAAGGAATCTGACCACCAACAATACCATGACCACCCATAAAATTATGTTCTTTGCTGAAAAGGTGCATACTGCCGCCTTTTCCACTTGTGCAACCAGTAGCTTTACCAAACAGTTCGGCCATTACAGCATCAGGAGTAACTCCTAGTGCAAGTGCATGTCCGTGGTCGCGGTAAGCAGTAATAAATGAATCATCTTTTGTGGTTGCGGTTATCATTCCGGCAACAATTGCTTCTTGTCCTATATATAGGTGACAAAAGCCATTTATTTTTTGTTGTCCGTAAAGCTGAGCGCATTTTTCCTCAAATCTGCGTACAAGCATCATGATTTCAAACCATTTTAGGTAGGTTTCTTTATCAAATGTTATCTTTGCAGTCTGTTTTGCCATAACTCGGTTTTTTTTTGAGTCGCAAATTTAGGATATTTTACTTATCCGGACAACTTACAACATGAAGATAAAAGCACTTAGCTTATTTAATTATAAAAATCACGAGCAATTCAATTATGAATTTGAATCTGGCATTACCTGTTTTATAGGTGATAACGGGGTTGGTAAAACCAATATTCTGGATGCTGTTTATTTGCTGTCTAACTGCAAAAGTTATTTCAATAATATAGACTATCAGCTTATCCGCAACGGGCAGCAGCAATGTGCTGTTAACGGAGTTTTTGAAAGCGACAGGGAATACAAGCTGCAAATGGTAATTGAGCCGGGTAAACGAAAAAAACTTAAAAAGAATGTCAAGTTATATGTCAAACTGATGGACCATATCGGGTTGATTAATGTGGTTTTTATTACCCC
>JACMRS010000246.1 GCA_014376345.1 Bacteroidia bacterium
ACACTTTCTTAGATTTTGCAGATTTAACAAAACAGGATCTCAAGCGTTGGTCGGGAATTAGAGCTCAGCTTAAACAAAATGTTCGAAAATACCTTTGGGATAAAACGAAACAGAAATTTATTCCACACATTTACCTAGACGGTTCGCCATTTCCGGCTTCCTTTGATGAATCGGTTATTTATTATCATGGAGGCACAACCACGGCCATAGAAGCAGGACTTTTAAGCAAAGCAGAAGTTTTGGGGGTATACTTAAAAATGCAAGATGATGTAAAGAAGGCGCACGCTTCTAGTATTGGATTAACACTTTATCCTACTTATCCGGCAGGCTTTTTTAAGAATGAAGGCATGGGGCCGTATTCCTATCAAAATGGTGGCGACTGGACCTGGTTTGGAGCTCGGATGGTGTCGCAATTGGCAGATTATGGTTTTACGGACGAGGCTTTAGCGGCCATACAACCTATGCTCCAACGCGTAATTAAAAACAAAGGTTTCTTTGAATGGTATACGCCAGATAATCAGCCGAGAGGCTCTTCAAGTTTTCGGGGCTCTGCCGGCGTATTGTTCACTGCAATAACGAAGTTGGAAGGTAAATTGAAGAACTAAGATGGAGAGGATGATTTGTATTGATCGAAGATTTGGTCAAAAAGACTAATTTTTTGAAATAATTTTATAAAATTAAAGCGCTGTAAATCTTATGTCTAAGCGTCTGATAGGTTAAAATCATTGTTTATTTTAATTTTATTTTTGCAGGGCTGCTAAATTTGATTTATCTTCGCAGCATCAAAAAACGGAGGGTCATTATTTCGATAAAAACCTAAACTGTTTTTCGGGGTGTAGCGTAGCCCGGTATCGCGCCTGCTTTGGGAGCAGGAGGCCGTAGGTTCGAATCCTGCCACCCCGACCAAAATAGTTATCATGAATTTGATAACTATTTTATTTTAAAAGGTTCCGTAGCTCAGTTGGATAGAGCAACAGATTTCTAATCTGTGGGTCACAGGTTCGAATCCTGTCGGGATCACTAACTACCATCAACGAGTTACAAGCGAGTCAATTTTGACTCGCTTTTTTTGTGTCCCTCTCATAAATAGCCTGCTCATTACCAAATAGTTAGCAAAACAATACTTTCTTCTTTGTTAATCAATGAGTTATCTTATTTCCATAACTATCCACACATTTATACACAAATAATATTTTTAACATATGTACACAAATAGTGTTTTTGCATTTTTTACGTAAACATCGTACCATAAATTTGGCGTTACTTAAATCTTTAAGTTAAAATTAACCAAATCAAAATGTACAAAAAAATCAAAACCACGATTCAAACCGCTTTACCTCAATCAATCGTATGGAATTCTACTACTGGCTTCGCAAACCTCCCACTAAACCCATCGGCTCCGTAACGTGTGTTATCAAAATTGATGGAGATGAATCGGTAGATGTATCTACAAAAATTAGAGTGAACGCAAAAAATTGGGACCAGGCTGAAAAATGCTTCACGGGAAAAGATGCCGCTCGCAACGAAAAGGATTTAAAGCAATTTGAAAGACGTATCAAAGATGTTTATGATGAAATCTTGACGGAGTATCCAAAAGCCCCTGTAAATCCAAATGAAGTTGTGAAAAGGCATCGTGAAGGCCTAAAAGAGGATTCCTCAGTACGTCAAAGAAAAATACATTTGTTCCGTGAATGTATGAGAGAATATCTGCTTCATCAATCAGAATTAGTAAATGCTGAAAGACTCAGTGTAAATACTTTTGACACTTTGCTGTCTAAACGAATTGTCATTGAAAAATACCTTTCAAATAACAAACTTTTGAATATTAAAGGGGAAGATGTGAATGAGAAATTTATGGAAGATTTTAAAATGGCATTTATCAAAGATAAGTACTCAGATTCTACAATTGCCAAGTATCTCATCTTCATTAAATCAACCCTTACATTTTCCCGCAAAAGGGAATTAATACGATTTACACCTATTGAAAGTTACCGTATTGAGCAACCTGAGCAAAACGACCCCATCTATCCAACTGAAA
>JACMRS010000247.1 GCA_014376345.1 Bacteroidia bacterium
AGGCATTGATGGATGTAATGGCTAAAAACTTCAGACCAGAATTTTTAGCTCGTGTGAGTGAAATTATTCCATTTGCACCAATTGTTACTGAGAATGTTGTTCGCATTTTCGAAATACAATTAAAATCCCTTGTTGAGAGTTTATCAAAACAAGGCGTGAATTTAGTAATAAGTGATGCAGCTAAAAGTAATCTTGCTATTTCTGGATTTACTCCTAAATATGGCGCGCGGCAATTGGTAACAGTAATACGGAACAGATTGAGAAGGCCAATTTCAAAAATGCTTGTTACGGGCGAATTGAAGAAAGGGGATACACTTTTTGTTGATTTAAAATCTGATGATGAATTAATCTGGAATATTCAACAAGCAGGTGCGCTTTCGAAATTGGAAATTGAAAAAATGATAATTGAATAGATACATTAATTAAAACTGGACAATATGTATAACTACGGTATAGGAGGTAATGAAGTAAAGGTTGATGCTTCAGAAGCAATCTCTGAGATTTCAAATAACAAAACGCTTTTGGTACAAAAGTTAACAGTCAACGATGCAGTTAAACCAGAAATTATAACTGGGTTAAAAACGGTTGAAGAAGTATTTGAACATTTCAAACCTGAACAATCAGTTGATTTTGAAACCAAAGAAGGTTCTGTTAAACAAGAAGAATTCCATTTTAATAATTTAGGTGATTTCGGAGTTAAAAAAGTTGTTGAAAACAGTCCTTTTTTAAAAGATATAAATTCGGATATAGACCATTATGCGAAAATTGCCAAGCAATTTAAAAGTAATAAAGTATTGCAGTCAATTGCTGTTAATCCAGAAATGAATCAAGCAATGATTGATACTTTAACAGCATTGTTAGCAGAATTAAAATCACAAGACTAAATAACTATATGGCACTTCAAGAAAATAGCGTTCGTGAGTCGCAACAGTTGCTGACAAAAGAACAAGCAGGTTCTCAATTAGAAAGCAGTCTTGCGAAACTTACAAAAGCAGGTGGTTTTGCTTTCCTGGAAAATGTAATAGATGGCTTAGTCAATATGAATCCGGAACGTAAAGCCCGGAAAAATATTTTCATGTCTGATCCAGAAAAGAAATCAGAACGTGATCAACTTAAAAAAAATATAGCTACCTGGGTTGAACTTTTATCCCAAAATAAATCCGTAAGTGAAATTGTTGAGATCAGCGAAAAGAATGCTGCAAGTGCTCAAGTGCTATTAAATAAAAACCTCGGTTTGGCTTTGGAAGCATTTAAAGAGCTCGAGCAAAGTTATCGTTCTGTAGCATTGTTCTACAAAAATACAGAGTCAGATAAGGTTAAAAATGTAAACATAATGAACGCGGCTTTGGATCAGCTTACTGACTTAGATAATACGCGTTTCATAGACCATGTTGCAGATGAGTTAAAGGATAACTACGATCGTCTTGATTTACGTGATAACTATTCAATTTTAGTCATTCCTGGTTATTTGGGCGCAAATAAGGTTGTTGAAAAATGGTCTAAAATTGCATACGAAAATAAAGTAATGCTTGTGACAGACTTTGCAAATCTTGAAAGTCCGGATGATGTAGTTGATTTATTTTCAGACGGCAATTTTACCGGAGGTGATGCCTATAAGTCTAATACAATTATGACGTGTAATTGGATCGTTGGTAGAGGTAAGGTAGAACAAGCAGGTGAGACAGATGATTTGTTTGTGCCTCCCTCCAGCGCATTGGCAGGTAAAATGTATTACACGATGATGTCGCAAGTTACTGCAGGTAAAAAGCATGGTAGTATCAATGAAGTTGATGCGGTTAATTTTGATCTCAAAAAAAGTGAGATTTCTCACTTAGAAAAAATGGGATTGGTGCCAATGGTTAATGAATATGGAAAGGTGATGGCATTTTCTGCTAAAACATTATTCAACGGTGATAATCTTGGCTTGCAGA
Source organism: Bacteroidia bacterium (assembly GCA_014376345.1). Lineage (GTDB taxonomy): Bacteria > Bacteroidota > Bacteroidia > NS11-12g > UBA955 > JACMRS01. Next base: position 1,932 of record JACMRS010000247.1, read on the forward strand.
CCTATTCTGTAGTACGTGTATTTGATTATATAACAAAAGTTCTGTTTGATTTCCTTAACAGAAGGGCATTTGAAAACTGGACATCTAAATTAGAAGGAGATTTGCGTAGTCAGATCGTTAAATTCTTAGATGGAATACAGGGGCCAGACCGATTAATTGAAAAATTTAAAATTTTAAAGTTGGAGCAGGATCCCAATCAAAAAGATCGTGTTTTAATTGACATCCACATCACGCCCTATTTTCCAGCAAAAAGTTTTGTTGTGAAATTGGACGGTCAAAAAGGAGATGATGGCACAGCATGGAAC
>JACMRS010000248.1 GCA_014376345.1 Bacteroidia bacterium
AAGAAAATTATAAATGATTTAAAACAATACGATAAAGCTATTTTATTTATTGATGAGTTGCATACACTCATGGATAGTAAAGGTTCTGTTGGTTCCGGAATATCTAATTTATTGAAGCCAGAGTTAGCTAGAGGTGAGTTAACTATTATTGGTGCAACTACTCAAGAAGAGTATCGAAAAATTATCGAACCTGATGCTGCATTCAATCGAAGATTTGAAACATTAACAGTAAATGAACCGGATGCGTTTACTGCTGAAAAAATGATCGAGGCTTTAATTCCTAAATACGAAATACATCATGAAATCACTGTAAGCACTTCTGTTATTAAAGGTGCTGTAAGTTTTGCTAAACGTTACATCAAAGATAAAAGACTTCCTGATTCTGCAATTGATTTACTAGACCGCACACTTGCGGCTGTAAAAATGATGAATGAAACTTCTGTTGTAGAAATAAGCGATATAGAAAATAAATTAAAGTCATTGCTATCAGATTCAAATTGCGCTGCAGATAAAAAATTGAATGAATTGAAGTGGCTTCATTCAATGCTAATCAATAAGCTTAGTCCCGTGTTGACGGGATACTTAGAGCATACCAAAGATGTCAAAAATATGGATCATGCAAAGCTTGTATTGGTCGAATTGCAAAGCTGTATTGATAAATTAAAAACTGTTTTACAGACACATAAGGTTGAGGTCAGTTTAAATGATGTTGCTGCCATTATTGCTCATAAGACAGGCATACCAGTAGGTAAAATTCAAACCCAAGAGAAGGATAAATTACTGACGATTGAAACACATCTTCAAAAACGTGTTATAGGTCAAAATCATGCCATTAAGATTTTGTCAGATACAATAATCGAGTCTCGTAGTGGTATTCATAAACAGGGACAACCTATTGGCTCATTCTTTTTCTTAGGCCCTACGGGTACAGGTAAGACAGAACTAACGAAAGCCGTTGCAGAATTTTTGTTTAATGATGAGAAGGCAATGATCCGTTTCGATATGTCTGAATTCAAGGAAGAACATTCCGCGGCTCTTTTGTACGGGGCACCTCCAGGTTATGTAGGATATGAAGAAGGAGGGATGCTGGTAAACAAGATCAGACAAAAACCATATTCTGTGGTATTGTTCGACGAAATAGAAAAAGCACACCATTCTGTTTTTGATACATTTCTTCAGATAATGGACGAAGGAACGTTGCATGATAAACTTGGCAAAGAAGGTGACTTCAGTAATTCTATAATCATTTTCACTTCGAATATAGCGAGTGACTGGGTCGTTGAACAATTTCAAAATGGAATAAAGCCTACTTCACAGGCATTGATGGATGTAATGACTAAAAACTTTAGACCAGAATTTTTAGCTCGTGTCAGTGAAATTATTCCATTTGCGCCAATTGCTACTGAGAATGTTGTACTTATTTTCGAAATACAATTAAAATCTCTTGTTGAGAGTTTATTAAAACAAGGTGTGAATTTAGCAATAAGTGATACAGCCAAAAGCAACCTTGCTATTTCCGGATTTACTCCTAGATATGGCGCCCGGCAATTGGTAACAGTAATACGGAACAGATTGAGAAGACCAATTTCAAAAATGCTTGTTACTGGCGAATTGAAGAAAGGGGATACCCTTTTTGTTGATTTAAAATCTGATGATGAATTAATCTGGAATATTCAACAATCAGATGAGCTTTCGAAATTAGAAATTGAAAAAATGATAATTGAATAGATACATTAATTAAAACTAGATAATATGTATAACTACGGTATAGGTGGTAATGAAGTAAAGGTTGATGCTTCAGAAGCAATCTCGGACATTGCAAATAACAAAACACTTTTGGTTCAAAAATTAACCGTTAATGATCCCGTTAAACCAGAAATTGTAACTGGTTTAAAAACTGTTGAAGAAGTATTTGAACATTTCAAACCTGAGCAATCAGTTAACTTTGAAACCAAAGAAGGATCTGTAAAACAAGAAGAATTTCACTTCAATAATTTAGGTGATTTTGGAGTTAAAAAAGTTGTTGAGAACAGTCACTTTTTAAAAGATCTAAATTCAGACATTGATCACTATACTAAAATTGCAAAGCAATTTAAAAGTAATAAAGTATTGCAATCAATAGCAGCAAATCCAGAAATGAATCAAGCTATGGTTGATGCGTTATCTGCTTTATTATTAGAATTAAAATCTCAAGACTAAAATCCTATGGCACTTCAAGACAATACCGTTCGAGATTCTCAACCGTTGCAGACAAAAGAACAAGCAGGTTCTCAATTAGAAAGTAATTTGGCAAAGCTAACCAAAGCAGGTGGGTTTTCTTTTCTAGAAAATGTCATTGATGGCTTAGTCAATATGAATCCGGAGCGCAAGGCCCGCAAAAATATTTTCATGTCTGATCCAGAAAAAAAATCAGAGCGTGAGCAGCTAGTAAAAAATATTTCTACCTGGGTTGAATTGTTGTCTCAGCAAAAGTCTGTTAGTGAAATTGTTGAGATCAGCGAAAAGAATGCTGCAAGTGCTCAAGTACTTTTAAATAAAAACCTAGGTTTGGCTTTGGAAGCATTTAAAGAGCTTGAGCAAAGTTATCGATCTGTAGCATTGTTCTATAAAAATACAGAATCAGATAAGGTCAAAAATGTAAACATAATGAACGCAGCTTTGGATCAGCTTACTGATTTAGATAATACGCGTTTCATAGATCATGTTGCAGAAGAATTAAAAGATAATTATGATCGTCTTGATTTACGTGATAACTATTCAATTTTAGTTATACCTGGTTATTTGGGCGCAAATAAAGTAGTTGAAAAATGGTCAAAAATTGCGTACGAAAATAAAGTAATGCTTGTAACAGATTTCGCTAATCTTGAAAGTCCGGATGATGTGGTCGATTTATTTTCAGACGGAAATTTTACTGGTGGTGATGCATATAAGTCAAATACTATTATGACGTGTAATTGGATCGTCGGCAGAGGTAAGGTAGAACAAGCAGGTGAGACAGATGATTTATTTGTTCCGCCCTCCAGTGCATTGGCAGGTAAAATGTATTACACGATGATGTCGCAAGTTACTGCAGGTAAAAAGCACGGTAGTATCAATGAAGTTGATGCAGTTAATTTTGATCTCAAAAAAAGCGAGATTTCCCACTTAGAAAAAATGGGACTGGTACCAATGGTTAATGAATATGGAAAGGTAATGGCATTTTCTGCTAAGACATTATTTAATGGTGATAATCTTGGTTTACAGACCTATTCAGTAGTACGGGTATTTGACTATATAACAAAAGTTTTATTTGATTTCCTTAACAGAAGAGCATTCGAAAACTGGACATCTAAATTGGAAGGCGATTTGCGTAGCCAGATCGTTAAGTTTTTAGATGGAATACAAGGTCCAGATCGATTAATTGAAAAGTTTAAAATTTTAAAGTTGGAGCAGGATCCCAATCAAAAAGATCGTGTTTTAATTGACATCCACATCACGCCCTATTTTCCAGCAAAAAGTTTTGTTGTGAAATTGGACGGTCAAAAAGGAGATGATGGCACAGCATGGAAC
>JACMRS010000249.1 GCA_014376345.1 Bacteroidia bacterium
ATGAAAGAAGGTAACAATAAAAAAATTGGTGGATCTTTTTCAATCAGTCCTATTGCTGGTCGACTTAGTTTGGAAGGACCAATAGGTAAGTCAGGTAAAACGACATTCGCTGTTTCCGGACGACGCACTTTTCTTGATATAATCACAAAACCGTTTTTTCAGAAAGGAAATTCTTTCGGATATTACTTTTACGATTTCAATGCTAAAGTATGCCATACTTTTAGTCAGAAAGATAAAATATTCGTTAGCTTTTATTCGGGAATAGATAAATTTAAAATTACAGCAACCAACAAAGACACTCAGGGTGGAACTACTGCAACCGATAAAAGTTCAGTAATCCTCAAATGGGGAAATCAAACAGGCGCTTTCAGATGGAACCACGTTATCAGTAATAAACTTTTTTCTAATTACACATTAAACTTTACCCGGTTTCAATTCGATGTAATTAATACCTTTGAACAAACCAGACAAACTGATACTACTTTTGATCAGGCAGGACTTTATCTGCGTTATTTCTCAGGCATAAGAGACTGGGCAGTGAAAGCTGATTATGAATACACACCCGATGCCCGTAATAAAATTCGCTTTGGAGGAAGTTATATAAACCATGGTTTTGCTCCGGGTGCCGCACAGCTTAAATTTACGGGCAACGGACCCGGAAATCTGGATACTTTACTTGGACCAAACGGCAGAATCTATACAAACGAACTCGCTATTTACGGAGAGGATGAAAGAAGGATTACCAAACGAGTGAAAGTTAATGGTGGACTGCGGGCAGTAGGTTATAATGTTAGAGGTAAAACTACTTTTTATCTTGAACCACGTTTCTCTTTAAATAAAAATTTTGACGGGAAGTTCGCTATTAAAGGAGCTTATTCAATGATGAATCAGTTTCTTCACTTGCTGGCAAATAGTGGAACATCGCTTCCAACGGATTTGTGGGTTCCTGCAACTGATAAAATTAAACCACAAACTTCACAGCAGGTTTCTATCGGATTAAATGTTCCTTTAAAACAAGCATTTGAATTTACTGTTGAAGGATATTATAAATGGATGAAAAATCTGATTGATTACAAAGAAGGGGCAAATTTTGCAGCGATCAATCAATCGTGGGAAGATAAAGTGCTGGCAGGCAATGGTCAGAGTTATGGTGCAGAATTTTTAATTCAAAAGAAAACCGGACCATTAACAGGATGGATTGGTTACACACTTGCGTGGGCAAACAGGAGAATTATCGGAATCAATAACGATAAAACATATCCGTTTAAATACGACAGACGCCACGATGTTTCTCTTGTATCGAGTTACAAATACAGTGAGAAATATACCTTTTCTGCAAGTGTTGTTTTTTCAACCGGTAATGCAATTACTTTTCCTATCGGTCAGTATCTGGATATTAATGGCAATGTAGTTTATGAGTATGGTTCTAAAAACGCATTCAGGTTAAACAATAACAGCAGACTGGATATTGGTTATACCAAAATGCTTGATAAAAAGCGAAATAAAAGAAATCTTGAACAAAGCTGGACTTTTTCTATTTACAACGTACTCGCACATAACAATCCATATTATGTTTATGTCGATAATACAACTTCACCTGCCAAAGTAAAGCAGATTTCATTGTTCGGCTTTGTACCCGGAATAGCTTATAACCTTAAATTTTAATTAATAAATTATGAAACAATTCGCGATTATTATTTTTATTGTTACACTGGTTTCTTGCGAAAAAGACATCACCGTAGACTTACCCGTTTACAGCGAAAAACTCGTTGTTAACTGTGCTTTCAATAACAGTTCTCCAATTATTCTGGATGTCTCTCACAGTATTGATATTCTTTCAGGTAACCGTAATTTTTTTGTTAACGATGCAAATGTTAAGCTTTATGAAAATGGTGTTCTGTTGCAAACTGTTCCTTATGTTTTAGGAAAATATGAATCTACAATAATTGCAATTCCGGGAAGAACTTATAAAGTTGTCGTAAACAGAGGAGATTATCCTGAAGCAACCGGTGAATCTACTATTCCATTGTTTACAGGTGGTTTGCAAAGTTCTTACAAAGACTCTGTATCAACAGATTCTTCCGGTTTTCCTGTTGGTGAAATTACGGTGAGGTTTGCTGATGACGGAAGTACAAGAAATTATTACAAGATATTTCTACAGTCGTACGACAACACTACCATGCAGTTTAAAGAAATGATTCCTGTTTCGAATGATCCTTTGCTTGTAGATGGTTCTGCTGACAACAGTCAGGGTGGTGTAATTATCAGTGATCTTACATTTAATGGTAAAACAAGAGAATTTAAATTCAGAACTGAATTTGGTTCAGCACTTGGAACGCCAAAGTATATTATTACGCTCGAACTAATCAGTAAAGAATATTATGATTATCTGACAGACATTAAAAATTTTCAACCCAATACCGGTGGTATTATTTCATCTGAACCTGTTCTGGTAAATAGTAATATTAAAAACGGACTTGGTATTTTTACAGGTACTTACCTTGAATCGGATACTATCAGATAATCAAATGATAAAAAAAATAATGCTTCTGGGATCAGGAGAGCTTGGAAAAGAATTTGTGATAGCAGCTAAAAGACTGGGACAATATGTAATTGCTGTAGATTCTTATAAAGGTGCTCCCGCAATGCAGGTGGCAGATGAATTTGAAGTGCTGGATATGTTGAACGGTGAAGCACTTGATGCTGTAGTTAATAAACATAATCCGGACATTATTGTTCCGGAAATTGAAGCTATCAGAACAGAACGTTTTTATGCTTATGAGCAACAGGGAATTCATGTTGTGCCCAGTGCAAGGGCTGCAAATTATACAATGAACAGAAAAGCTATTCGTGATTTAGCGTCAAAGGAGCTTGGAGTTAGAACTGCAGATTACCGCTATGCAACAAATGCTGAAGAACTTCATAAAGCTGTTGCAGAAGTTGGAATGCCTTGTGTGGTAAAACCATTAATGTCTTCTTCAGGAAAAGGGCAAAGTGTTATCAGATTAGAAGCAGATATAGATAAAGCATGGCAAGATGCTGCCGATAAAGGTCGTGGAGACATGGCTGAAGTAATTGTTGAGGCCTTTGTTACTTTTAATTCTGAAATAACTTTACTTACTTTAACTCAGGAAAACGGCAATACCTTATTTTGTCCTCCTATTGGGCACCGCCAGGAGCGTGGTGATTATATGGAAAGCTGGCAGCCTTGTATTATTTCAGAAGCACATTTGAAGGAAGCACAATACATGGCAGCTTTGGTTACAAAAGCCTTAACAGGAACAGGTATCTGGGGTGTTGAATTTTTTCTTGCAGATGACGGAGTTTATTTTTCTGAACTCTCACCCCGACCACATGATACAGGAATGGTAACTCTTGCAGGAACGCAGAATTTTAATCAGTTTGAACTTCATCTTAGAGCTGTACTCGGAATTCCGATAATAGAAATAACACATGAAAGGGCAGGAGCAAGTGCTGTAATTCTTTCAACCGTAGAAAAGACAGTACCTCAATATTCAGGTATTGCAGAAGCGGCATCTTCAGAAAAATCAGATCTCAGAATTTTTGGTAAACCAGAAACAAGATTATACAGACGAATGGGTGTTGCCCTAGCTTATGATAAAACGGGAACTGATATTAACAGTATTACTAAACGCGCAGTAGAGATTGCTTCAAAAGTAAAAATACAATAATTACATCAATGAAAGATTACAAAAAATATTATATGCTGAATGCTAAACCTGAAATGGTTTATAAAGCACTTACTGATCCAAATGTTATCGAGTTATGGACCGGTGATACAGCAGAGATGACTACAGAACCTGGTTCTGAATTCAGTCTTTGGGGCGGCGATATATGCGGTAAGAATATAGATTTTATTGAAAATAAGAAGATTGTTCAACAGTGGTATTTTGAAGGTGAACCTGAAGAATCTATAGTTACGATAAAACTCCACGAAGATAAGCATGGCACTTCAGTAGAATTGCGCCATATTAACATTCCTGATGCCGAATATGAAAGCATCTCTGAAGGTTGGGACGAATTTTACTTCGGCAACCTGATAGAGTTTTACGAAAACTAAATAATTGCTTTTCTTATTTTAAGAAGCTTTTCCAACAAGGGTTCCAGTTGGTCTAAATGGAGCATGTTGGCACCATCGCTTTTTGCTTCTTTTGGTCGTGGATGTGTTTCCAGAAACAATCCGTCAGCACCGGTTGCAATTGCAGCTTTGGCAATTGTTTCAATTAAAGCAGGTAAGCCACCTGTAACTCCTGCAGCTTGATTTGGCTGTTGCAGACTGTGCGTAATATCCATCACAACAGGAAATCCTGTTTCTTTCATCCATGGAATATTTCTGAAATCAACAATCATATCACCATAACCAAACATGTTACCGCGGTCGGTAAGCATAATATTATTATTTCCACTGTCTACCACTTTCTGCGCTGCATGTTGCATAGCTGAAGCTGCTGCAAACTGACCTTTTTTAATGTTTACCACCTTGCCGGTTTTAGCTGCTGCAATCAGCAAATCAGTTTGCCTGAAAAGGAAAGCCGGAATCTGAAGTACATCAACATATTCTGCAGCCATAGCCGCTTCGTGCGTTTCGTGGATGTCTGTAACAGTAGGCACACCGAAATGTTTTCCTACTTTTTGCAATATTGCAAGAGCTTTTTCATCGCCTATTCCTGTAAATGAATCAACTCTCGAACGGTTTGCTTTTCTGTATGAGCCTTTGAAAACCCATGGAATCTGTAATTTATCTGAAATAGTGTTTATGCGTTCGGCAATCTCGAAAGCAATATCTTCGCCTTCAATAGCGCATGGACCTGCAAGAATGAAAAAGTTATTATTACCTGTATGTTTCAGGCCTGGAATATTGATAGTCATTAATCTGAAATTTTAAAAAAGCAAAGTAACAACAAATATATCTGAGTGAAGGTATTTTGATAATGAAATGATATCTAATAATGCTGTAAGAAAAATTTTTATTGCTAATGTTAATTTACTATTCTTGTACTTCCTATGCGCGAAACGCAGTTTATAGAACAAAATAAAGAAAAGTGGAAGAGTTTTGAGGAGCAACTCCGCAGCTCAAAGGTAAATCCTGAGCAGCTTCGTGAGCAATTTGTTCAGGTTACCGACGACCTTTCATATTCCAGAACATTTTATAAGAATCGCTCGGTTAGAGTGTACTTAAACAGTCTGGGTACTACAGTTTACGGAAAAATTTACCGAAACAAAACTGATTTCCTTAAATCTGTCAAAAGTTTCTTTACTTATGATGTGCCTCTGATTTCATATAAAAGTCGTTACATTTATCTGCTTTCTTTTGTACTTTTAATCATCAGCGTTGCTATAGGCATGATTTCCAGTCATAAAGATCCTGAGTTTGCCTCTTCTATTCTTGGTTCCGGGTATATCAGCAAAACCATGGAGAATATCAAAAATGGCAATCCCATGGGAATTTATAAAGATACACCGCCTTTCAGCATGTTTTTGGCTATTGCAAGAAACAATCTCATGGTTGGGTTTTACTTCTTTATTTTTGGTTTGATATTTTCTTACGGATCAATAGTACTGCTGGTTCGCAATGGTATTATGCTGGGTACGTTTATGTATTTCTTTTATTCAAGAGGGCTTTCACTTGAATTTAATTTTACCGTGTGGATGCATGGTACAATAGAAATTATCGGGATGATATTTGAATGTGCCGCAGGTGTTGTGCTCGGAAGAGGATTACTTTTCCCCGGAACCTTATCACGTTACAAATCTTTTTCTCTTTGGGCCAGAAGAGGTACCATGTTATATCTCGGTCTAGTTCCATTTATCATTTTCGCAGCTTTTATAGAATCTTATTTAACAAGACTTACAGACATTTCAAATGTTATCCGTGGATTAATTATTTTCGGATCATTTATGCTGATGGTTTTTTATTTTGTGATTTATCCATTGAGGAAATTTCACAATAAAGAACCACTTGAAACCAATGAAGGA
>JACMRS010000023.1 GCA_014376345.1 Bacteroidia bacterium
GGGTGCAAAGATACTGAAAATCGCTGCTTGTCAATACTTAGACTTCTACAAGCGATTGTTTACAAGGTTATTATTTGCAATGAATAAGTCAAAAATGCAATTATCGTGAAACAGTAAGTTTCACCGGATCAGAGGTCATACCGAGGTATTCAATACGAATATCATAAAACCCATTAACCAAGCCACCCACATCCACTTTAAGTTCGCCATTATTCGAAGTAAGTGGCACACGACCTACAACAACACCACTCATATTAAGTATCTGTAAATAAGGAGTTGACACTTTGTCAGTACCTGTAGTTATTTCATAAAAAACACTAATAAACGTATTGGCAGGGTTGGGAAAAGGTTGTCCAATTTTTGCACAGAATGTTTTGGTGCCATCTGAAGCAATTACTTCACTGGATTTTACTGGTGTTCGGCTGTCTATTTCTGTTTGTACAAACTCGCTGCTTAATGTTATTGGTGAAAATATTTGCCCTTTAGGAAATGCGGGTGTAGTTGTTGCAATAACATTTTCAACTCTGATTAAATCACGTTTGGCGGTATCAGCTTTCCAGAAGAAAATATCATTGTTCTCCCAACCTTTAGATGAAAGCACCATCACAAACTCAGACTGGTTGCCATTCATGCGCAAGTGATTGATATTTAATCCATCCTCAAACTGATTGAAAATATAATATTCCTTAGATAAAGATTCGTTTACTTTATTCCTTTTACGACAATAAATAGTGTTTCCTACACTGAAATAATAGGTGAGCCCATCAGGACTTAAAATACCCATTTCATGGTCGAATGTCGAAATAACATCTAGCTGTTGCATTGTATTTTCTCCTGCCCATCTGTAGGTACAAGTGCTTTTATTATAACTGCCTGTATAGCCTGCCATTGTTGACATATCGGGAGTAAAACTGATGTAAGAAAATGGCACAAGGTCTGAATTCAGGAAATTAATTTTAATTGGATTCTGAAATTTTACCATAGAACCTTCAACTCTTTTACAAGCGAATAAACCATCGTCACCGGTGATATAAAGTGTTGCATAATCCGGTGAAAGATAACAAGACGAAACATCATACTTATCGAAACCTGCAACATAAATCTGAACAGGTGTAGACCAGCCTGATTTTTCATCTTTGGTGCTATAATAAATCCAGTCTTTTATCTTATTATTGGTGTAATAAAGATGCATTCCATCCTTTGTTATAAATGGATAAGATTCAGTTTTACACCTGGTATTATAAGGAAATTCAACAAGTCCGGGTGCAAAATAGGATACCTGTTCGCAATCAGATGAAACGGTGGTATGAGTCTGATAATCGCGGTTAAAATCATTAACCTGTTTTAGAGTATCCTGCGATGCGGGAGGGGTTTGATTCTCTTGAGCTTTCAGGCAGAAAGAAACAAAAATCAGTGCTATAGAAAAGATAAACTTCACCAAACAAATTTATGGTTATTTGCCCAAACCTAATCACAATTTTTAAAGAGCCTCCAACAATTCAAATTCCTGGCGGTGCAATTACTTCAAATCTACTGAAATATCCTGACTAGTTTTAGAAGCAGCTGTAATATTAACAACTGTTTCACCCTGTGCAGATCCTGTTTTTACATAAATATAATAGGTTCCCGTTTTTAATGCATGAAAATGAACATGGGGACCAAAACCAGGTTCCGGTACAGCATTGTCTTTCTCGTCATATAAAGCAGAATCTACCGGCATTTTATCTGCGGCATATTTTAGATAAATTCTCGAATTGACTCCGGTAGCATTTAGTTTACTGTAAACAGCAAGACTATAAATACCACCTGTTCCGCCTTCCAAGACTTTGTTTACAAGAGCAGGTTCATAAACATCGCCTTTGTCGCAACCACCAAAAACCAAAACCGTCAATATTGATGACAGTATTAAAATTTTCATTTTAAAATAAAATTAAACTCCGAAACCCGGAGCATCAGTAAAATACTGCGGTGGGTGCTGTTCAATTGAAAAGGCTCTTACTATATCTTTATTCGTAATAATTCCTTTAATAACGCCATTTTCAGCAACAGGCAATGACCTGAAATCGCTTTTAGCAAGAATATCCATTGCTTCTGTTAAAGTAGCATCAGGAGAAACAGTTAAAGGAGAAGCCGACATAATTTCCGACACTAAGCAAGTGTTTTCAAGACCTGCTTTATTAATAGATTCGCCTGCTTCAAGCTTATTGTAAAGGCATCTGAAAATATCTTTAATGCTGATTATTCCAACAACCTTGTCATTTTCCGTAA
>JACMRS010000250.1 GCA_014376345.1 Bacteroidia bacterium
ATATTTTTTTACTGAAAGTAAATCAGTAATGTACATTTGCCCATTAACTACACATAAATCAGAAGGGCCATCCAATCCTGAAGAAATAACAGTTGTAACTGCATTTGTAGTCAGGTTAATTCTTCGTATTCTTTGATTTCCATAATCAGCCACAAGTAAACTGGTGCTGCTTTCAAGATACAATCCTCTTGGATTCATAAAAGTTGCCGCTATACCTGTTCCGTCTTTATTGCCTGATGTGCCATGGGTGCCAGCTATTGTAGTAACGTTTCCACCGGAAATTTTTCTGATACAATGACCATCACGGTCAGATACATAAATATCGCCGTTTGTATTGACAGCAACACCATCAGGAACATTAAACTTGGCAGTTGCAACGGCGCCATCTGCCCAACCTCCAACAAATGATTTCGTTCCGGCAATAAAACCTGCTGTTTCATCGGTAAAACTATTTAAATACGGTGAAAGACTTCTGATAAGATTATTACCCATGTCCACAATTACCATCGAATTGGTTGAACGATTAACTGCGATGCCGGCAGGCTGACTGAATCTTGAAGCGATACCTGTTCCGTTTTTATAATCAGATCCATCAACAGGATCAAGATTATATCCTGCCATTAATTTTGATTTGCCATTGAATAAAAGGAAAATATTGTGCTCATTGGTTATATAAATTCTTCCTGCAGTGTCAATTTCAATTCCAAGTGGTGAGGAATAAACCTGAGAATCAAGAACCTTAGATCTGATTGCTGTGTAATTGCCGGTACCTGTATATTGTACGCCTGAATATTTAAAAACTGTCTGTGAATAGCTGCTCACTGCTGCAAATGCAAAAAGCAGGATAAGGGTAATTTTTTTGTTCATTTTTATTTTTATTTATTGTTGTTTTAAATATTGTAAAAAAGCCATAAGAGTATCTTATGGCTTCATTTTTAAAATTAAAGATTATTAATCAAGTTTCAATAATTCATTCTGAATATGCTCTTCTATAACTTCACTTACATTGATATAGCTCCTTGAATCAAGCTTCTGAAGTGTCATTGCTTCATAAAGTTCTGTATATCTCGATGTCACACTTTCTACAAAAGAATCAGGCATGTCAGGAACAATTTCACCTTGCAATCCCTGAAAACCATTCTCCATCAACCATTCTCTCACAAACTCTTTAGAAAGTTGCTTTTGTGGCTTTCCTTCTTTCTGATGCTTAGCATAAGTATCAAGATAGAAAAATCTAGAAGAATCAGGTGTATGGACTTCATCTATTAAATGAATCTTTTTGTTGTGAATACCAAATTCATATTTAGTATCTACTAGAATTAATCCTTTTTCTGCAGCAAGCTCTGTGCCTCTTTCAAATAATTTATGTGCATATTCACACATACACTCAATATTCTTTTTGGTTGTTATTTTCTTGGAAATAATATCCTCAATAGAAATATCTTCATCGTGTCCATCATTGTTTTTGGTTGCCGGAGTAATAATAGGAGTAGGGAATTTGTCATTCTCTTTCAATCCGTCAGGCATTTTTATGCCGCAAATCATACGTTCGCCGGTTTTGTAAACACGCCAGGCATGTCCGCAAAGATAACCTCTGATTACAATCTCAATCGGAATAGACTCACATTTTAAGCCAATAGTTACGTTCGGATCCGGTACAGATATCTTCCAGTTTGGAACAATATCTTTTGTCAAATCCAGAAAATATGCGGCTATTTTAGTAAGTACTTCGCCTTTATGTGGAATAGCCCTTGGCAAAACATGGTCGAAAGCTGAGATTCTGTCACAAGCAATCATCACCACGTACTTATCCTTAATTGTATATACATCCCGAACCTTACCCCTGTAAAAGGCTGTTTGATCCTTAAAGAAATAATTTGTCGACATTAACCCTTTTTCGCTCATTTTCGCTTGTCCCATTTTGTCTTAATTAACTGCAAAGTAACATAAATTTATCAAAATCCTAACTATTCTGATCGTAAGCCTTTATAATGTCTTTCACAATTCTGTGCCTTACCACATCATCAACAGTCAAAGTAACCATCTTTATTCCTTTGATATTCTGTAAAATCCGGGTGGCTTTTATTAATCCTGAAGTTTGCTTGGTTGGAAGATCCACCTGGGTCATGTCACCTGTAATAATCAACTTGGCTGAAGGTCCCATCCTGGTTAAAAACATCTTCAATTGAAGGTCTGTAGAGTTTTGGGCTTCGTCAAGAATAACATAGCAATTATCCAGTGTTCGCCCTCTCATAAAGGCCATTGGCGCAATTTCAATGGTGCGGTTTTCAAGAAAAGCTTTAAGTTTTTCAGGTTGAATCATATCTTCAAGGGCATCGTATAATGGTCGTAGATATGGATCGATCTTTTCTTTAAGATCTCCGGGAAGAAATCCTAGATTTTCTCCTGCCTCTACTGCGGGTCTGGTTAGAATCAGTCTTTTTATTTCTTTGTTTTTTAAAGCTCTAACTGCAACTGCTACCGCTGTATAAGTTTTTCCGGTTCCTGCAGGTCCCATCGCAAAAATGATGTCATTTTGCTCAATATCCTTAACAAGTTGAATCTGATTCTTGGTTTTTGCCCTGATTGGCTTGGCATTGTTGCCATAAAGTATCACATTGTCGGTATTGAAATGATCTGCAGATTGTGTATCCGGTGCAACACCACTTCCAAAAATATCATTGATTATGACATCATTCACCTGCTTTCCTCTGGAAATCAGGTTTGTATAAACTTTAAATCTGTCTGTGAAATCGTTGATTTCGCTTTCTTCTCCTAAAACTTTTATTTCTTCTCCTCTGGCAATTATCCTGAGTTTTGGAAACTTCGATTTGATGAGTTCAAGAATATTATTATTAGGACCGTAAACCTCCTGTGGGTTCAAATCTTCAATTATTATTATTTGTTCTGTCAATTTTTGCGGTTTTATGTTTGGGAATGAATAATTTTGCTTCAAATTTAATAAAAATTTTAGAAATGGTCACTGTTACCCTTACAACTGATTATGGCACGGATTCACATCACGTTGCACAGGTAAAAGGTGCGCTGATTTCTGAGCTGAGTGCAAGTGTAAATATTACTGATATTTCTAATAAAATCAATGCTTTCGATATTAACGATGCAGCTTTTATTATCAGAAACAGTTACACTTTCTTCCCTAAAGAAACTTTTCATCTGGTAGGGGTTAATAATCAAACCAGCCATTCTATCAAACAAATACTGGCAGTTTCTGAAGGACAGTATTTTCTGGGAGCTGATATCGGGGTGCTTCCTTTAATTTTTGAAAACAGATCTTTTGCGAAATATTATGATCTTGGAAAAGACTGGGAAAGCTTTGGCTTTATTACCCGCGATTTCTATCCTAAAGTAATTTCAGCACTGGTGAATTCAAATTTCGATCCTGTTCTTGCTGGTTATACCGAATTGGAAAATCCTCTGATCAGACTTTCTGAAAAGCCTGTTGTCAATGATAATTTCCTGAAAGCTTCGGTGGTGTTTATCGATTCTTTCGGCAACGCTTATATTAATTGCTCGAAAGAGTATTTTGAGAATTTTATTGGTGAAAGTAATTTCAGAATAAGGGTAATCAGAAATGAGTTTAAAGGTTATATAAATACTGATTATACTGATGTGGATGATGGTGAAGCTGTGTTTATGTTTAAAAGTCCTGATTACATGCAAATTGCAATTAACAGAGGCAGGGCTGATCAGTTGTTAGGACTTAAAAAAATGACGCCTGTTATTATAGAAAAATTATGATATTGAGATTGGTTAAAATGGGTTTCAAACCCGAAAACTGTGAAGATTTTAAAGTATTGTTTTATTCAGTACAACCTATGATTGCAGCATTTCCCGGATGTATGCATGTTGAACTTCTCAGAGACAAAACCAATCCGGATTTTTTTTTTACATTAAGTCACTGGAACTCTGAAAAAGACCTTGAAGCTTACAGGGTTTCAGAATTATTTAAAGATACCTGGACAAAAACAAAAGCATTGTTTGCGCACAAACCTGAGGCATGGAGTACTGAAAAGGTGACTCAGTAAAAACTGAATTTAATCAATTAATTTTCCTTTGATAATTACTTTCTTTAAAGGAGATTTTCCAAAGAAATAAGGAACCTGTGCCAATGAATCTAAAGGCTCAAGCACAATTAAATTCCCAGCTTTCATTCTGGTAATACTGCCAGCTTTTTCCGACAATCCCATGGCATAAGCGCCGTTGATTGTAAGTGCATTAAAAGCTTCTTCAGGAAGTAATTTCCCCTGAATGCATGCAAGACTCCAGAGTAAAAACATATTGCCACTTGGAGAACTGCCGGGATTAAAATCACTGGCTATGGCAACGGGTAAACCTGCATCAATAATAACTCTTACAGGTGTATAAGGTATTTTTAAAAAGAATGATGTTCCTGGAAGTGCAACGGGCATGGTGTCTGTATTTCTTAGACATTCTATTTCTTCTTCTCCGATATGCTCCAAATGATCAACACTCAACGCCCTGTGCGCCACTCCAACCTGCACGCCACCTGTAATTCCAAGCTCGTTGGCATGTATTTTCGGAACAAGTCCGTGAACTTTACCTGCGGAAAGTATTTCAGCTGTTTCTTCTTGAGTAAAAAACCCTTTATCACAAAACACATCTATAAAATCTGCCAGTTTATTTTTAGATATTTCAGGAAGCATTTCATCAATAATCAATCTGATATAATCCTGTCTTTTCTCTTTATACAAAGCAGGCACAGCATGGGCTCCAAGGAAAGTTGCTTTTATTTCAATTGGTGAAATTTGCTTCAGTCTTTGTATTACTCTCAGCATTTTCAATTCATCTTCAACCGTTAAACCATAACCGCTTTTTATTTCAATAGCACCCGTACCGCCGGTAATACATTGTTGCAATCTTTTTTCAGCACTTTTAAACAAGTCATCTTCTGAAGTATCATGAAGTTTTTTAGCTGAATTAAGTATTCCCCCACCTGCTTCTGCAATCTCTTCATAAGTAGCGCCTTTTATTCGAAGTACAAACTCTTCTTCCCTCGATTTTGCAAATACAATATGGGTATGACTGTCAGCAAAACATGGCATTATCCACGAACCTTGTGCGTCGTAAGTCTCAGTATTGGCAGACTTCTCCGGTGAATTGTCAGTTCCGAAATCTTTAATTTTACCATCGTTAATTAAAAGCCAGGCATTTTCCAAACTGTTGACAGTTGACATTTCAGCACCCGAAAGTTTGTGAACGCCCGGTTCTAAAATTCCAAGCAATTTTCCGATATTGGTGATCAGCAGATTCATTGTTGCAAATATACTTCTGCGTCAGGTAATATTATTTGTTTTTTAACCAGCAGAAAACATGCAATTTTGCTCCATGATTAGTAGTGAAATATTGTTGAAGCCAATAGTTAAAGGGAAAGATGTTTTTATTGCAGATACTGCCCGGGTTTTAGGTCAGGTAACTCTTGGAGACAATTGCAGTATATGGTTTGGCGCAGTTATGAGAGGTGATGCCGATACCATTTCAATCGGCAATGGCACAAATATTCAGGACAATGCAGTTATTCATTGCGATCCGGGTTTTCCGGCAATAATTGGTGATAATTGTATTGTTGGTCATAGCGCAATTGTGCACGGCGCCAGCGTTACAAATAATGTTTTAGTTGGAATGCA
>JACMRS010000251.1 GCA_014376345.1 Bacteroidia bacterium
AAAAACCACAGCGTGGAACGGTAATTTCAACCAGTGAAATTGACGAAAAAGGAAACAAACCATCTGTAAAAGCGGGTGACACGGTTCTTTATGGCAAATATGCCGGAACTGAAATCAACGTTGAAGGTAAAGACTATCTAATTATGCGTGAATCTGATGTTTTCGCAATCATTTAATTAAATTATAATACATACAATACTCAGAAATGGCAAAATCAATTCATTTTAATATAGAAGCCCGCGAAGGCTTAAAACGCGGCGTTGACGCTTTAGCAAACGCTGTTAAGGTAACACTTGGACCGAAAGGAAGAAACGTTGTTATCGGTAAAAAATACGGTTCACCTTCAATTACTAAAGATGGCGTAACAGTAGCTAAAGAAATCGAACTTGTTGACGAAATCGAAAACATGGGCGCACAAATGCTGAAAGAAGTGGCAAGTAAAACTGCAGATCTTGCAGGCGATGGAACAACTACAGCAACTGTATTAGCTCAGTCTATTGTTACTACAGGACTTAAAAACGTAGCTGCAGGTGCAAATCCGATGGATCTTAAACGTGGTATCGAGAAAGCAGTTATTGTAACTGTTGAAGCACTTAAAAAACTTTCCAAAGAAATTGGTGACGACAGCAAAAAGATAGAACAGGTTGCTACTATTTCTGCTAACAACGACAGCACAATCGGATCTTTGATTGCTGAAGCAATGAAAAAAGTTGGTAAAGACGGTGTAATCACTGTTGAAGAAGCTAAAGGTACTGATACTACTGTTGATGTAGTTGAAGGTATGCAGTTTGATCGCGGATACCAGTCTCCATATTTTGTAACAAATGCAGAGAAAATGGAAGCTGAATTAGAAAGCGCTTACATCCTGATTTATGATAAAAAAATCAGCACAATGAAAGACCTGCTTCCTATACTTGAGAAAACAGTTCAGACAGGCAAACCATTATTAATTATTGCAGAAGAAGTTGAAGGCGAAGCGCTTGCAACACTGGTAGTAAATAAAATCCGTGGTTCTCTGAAAATCGCAGCTGTTAAAGCTCCGGGTTTTGGCGACAGAAGAAAAGAAATGCTTCAGGATATTGCAACATTAACAGGTGGACAGGTTATCAGCGAAGAGCAAGGCCGTAAACTTGAAGATGCTACTCTTGAAGATCTTGGAAGAGCAGAAAACATCACTATTGATAAAGAAAATACAACAATCGTAGGTGGTGCAGGAAATAAAGAAGACATCAAAGGACGTATCAATCAGCTTAAAGCTCAGATTGAATCTACAACCAGCGATTACGACCGTGAGAAATTGCAAGAACGTCTAGCAAAACTTGCAGGTGGTGTTGCAGTATTGTATATCGGAGCAGCCAGCGAAGTTGAAATGAAAGAGAAAAAAGACCGAGTAGACGATGCACTTCACGCAACACGTGCTGCTGTGGAAGAAGGAATCGTACCTGGTGGTGGTATTGCATACATTCGTGCAATCAGCGCTCTTGACAACATGAAAGGCGAAAATGATGATGAAACAACCGGTATTCAGATTGTAAAGCGTGCTCTTGAAGAGCCATTGCGTCAGATCGTTGCCAATGGAGGCGGTGAAGGTTCAATTGTTATTCAGAAAGTAAAAGAAGGCAAAGATGATTTCGGTTACAATGCCCGCACTGAACAATACGAAAACCTGATCAAATCCGGTGTAATTGATCCAACTAAAGTAAGCCGTGTAGCCCTTGAAAATGCAGCATCGGTTGCAAGTATGATTCTTACTACAGAATGTGCTCTTGTTGAAGTAAAAGAAAAAGAAGCTGCTCATGGCCATGCACCTGATATGGGTGGAATGGGCTACTAAGCCGTTTAACATTATAGTTAAAACCTTCCCGAAGCATCGGGAAGGTTTTTTTATGCAGTATGATTATCTGATTAATCGTTTAAAACTAAATTGTCCTATAACCTATATTTGCACCAATGTCTAAAACGCTCATAAGAGAAGCAACCGTTGTGAATGAAGGAAAGGTATTTACAGCAGATGTAATGCTGGAAAATGACCTTATCATTGAAATTAATTCTAATGGTATCAGTAAACCTGCTGTCAATATTATTGATGCACGTGGCTTGCTGCTAATGCCCGGACTAATTGACGATCAGGTTCATTTTCGCGAACCCGGACTCACGCACAAAGGCACTATTTATTCTGAAGCGCGGGCTGCTGTTGCAGGCGGTATTACCAGTTTTATGGAGATGCCGAATACAGTTCCTCAAGCTACTAATCAGGCTGAACTTCAAAAGAAATACGAAATAGGTGCGAAAGATTCTCTTGCTAATTATTCGTTTTTCATGGGAGCCACCAATGACAATCTCGATGAGGTTTTAAGAACAGATGCTTCATCAGTTTGTGGTGTTAAAATATTTATGGGAAGCAGCACCGGAAACATGCTGGTAGACAATCCTGTAACACTGGATAATGTGTTTGCCCAATGCCCTATGCTCATTGCAACGCATTGCGAGGATGAAGAAACCATCAAAGCAAATCTTGCAAAATACATTGCAGAATATGGTGACAATATTCCTTTCAACAAACACCCATTAATCAGAAGCAGAGAGGCTTGTTACCGCTCATCTTCAATGGCTGTTGAACTTGCTAAAAAACACAATACCCGTCTTCATATTTTACACATCAGTACAGCCGAAGAACTTGATCTTTTCAGCAATAATATTCCGCTTGAACAGAAGCGCATTACTTCAGAAGCCTGCATTCATCATTTATGGTTTTCTGAAGAAGATTACGACAGCAAAGGTTCTCTGATTAAATGGAATCCTGCCATTAAAAAAGCCTCCGACCGCGATGCAATTCTGCAAGCTGTTCTTGATAACCGTATTGATGTCATTGCGACGGATCATGCACCACACACGCTTGAAGAAAAATCTCAGGGCTATTTGAAAGCGCCGTCAGGCGGACCGCTGGTGCAGCATGCATTACAGGCTATGCTGGAGCTGCACAAAGATGGTAAAATCAGTCTTGAAAAGATCGTAGAAAAAATGTGCCACCATCCTGCAATTCTATTCAGAATAAAAGGAAGGGGCTTTATCAGAGAAGGTTACAAAGCTGATCTTGTTTTGGTAGATCCAAATCATGCTCAGACAGTTACCAAAAGCAACATTCTGTACCATTGCAGATGGAGTCCGTTTGAAGGTTACAACTTTGGCAGCAGCATTCAGCAGACCTTCGTTAATGGCCATTCTGTGTGGCTTAAAGGTAAGTTCGATGAATCTAAGAGAGGTGAAAGATTAAGGTTTGTGAGTTGAAATCTGCTAATCCGGATCAGTGGATATGAAATATCAGGTGAATAAAATTGTTATTACCACAAGGCAAGTATTCCATGATTATAATTATTTTAATTGAACAAAATATAATACAATGTTAACTATACCGGTTTATATCTGCATTCTTTTTATACTTACAACGCTTACAACTGTTTTTCTTTTTTACAGGGCGGCTGCAAATAACAATACATTTCTTCTTATTATTTCAATATGGCTGGCAATCCAGATGATTATTTCACTTACTGGTTTTTATACTGTTACCACTACCATCCCTCCAAGGTTTATATTACTTGCAGGCCCACCTGTTCTTTTTATCATCCTCCTTTTTATCACAAAAAAAGGCAGGAGATTTATTGACAACCTGAGCTTAAAAACGCTCACCCTTATTCATGTTATACGCATTCCTGTTGAAATTGTTTTATTGCTGCTATACATTCAAAAAACCGTTCCTAAGGAAATGACTTTTGAGGGAATAAATTTTGATGTTCTTTCCGGAATTACAGCACCGGTAATTTACTATTTTGTATTTTTCAATAAAGGAATGAGCTACAAAATACTTGCATTATGGAACATTGTATGCCTGATGCTCTTAATTAACATTGTAACAATTGCAGTTTTATCTGCTCCCTTCCCCTTTCAGAAAATCGGTATGGATCAGCCAAATATTGCAGTTCTTTATTTTCCTTTTATATGGTTACCATGCTGCGTGGTTCCTTTAGTATTATTTTCACATCTGGCTTCTCTCAGAAAAATATTCAGGAAAACTATCTGAACATAATTACTTCATCACCATGAATCTCATTTTCATTTTGTATGTTTGATTACTAAATATTTACAACAATGGAAAAAGGTACTAAAGAAGATCCATGGAAACTTAAAACACCTCCAAATACATCTGAGTATGAAATGTACAAAGATGTTAAAGACGGCAAAGATGTAATAGTATGTGTTGTTGGTAAAACCACCTTACTTTATGATTATAAATGTCTTAACGACCTTCAGAATATGCTTAAAAAGCGCGGAGACTGGATGGACCTGGGAAGTGCAGACGAACAGAAGCCCGCTAAAGAAGGCACAGTAGAAGCCTGGGGTAGAAGTGAAAGCAACCCGAATGGTGGCTGGTACGGACTTAAAAAGGGTCTTAGAGGCAGGTTTGGCATGTATGTGTCACCTTTGATGGAAAAACTTGGTCTTGCAGAAATTACGCACGAAGCCAAAGGCAACAAAATGCGCGCTAAATAAGATAAGCTACTACCCATTCCAATTGAATTACTTTGACTATTATCTTCAGTATTGTCATTGATTTCAATTGAAGCGCATAATACATCACAAAACTATGTTTTAAAACCTTAATAATGGATGCACGCTTCGTTAAAATTCTGTTAAAGCACCAACTGATTGTGCAGTCTTAAAAGAGTTACGGCAGGATCTTCGCAAAAACCGGGATGTACTTTTGAAGTTTGCACTATTGTGCTGCGTGTGGAAGTAAGCCACCGGAACCTGGAAGCTAAATCCAGCCTGGCAATTGGCCCACCATCAGAGGCAGCACAGCATATTTTGTGAAAAGAAGCAAGGCTTTGCTTAATCTCGTCAATGGTTTTATTATCAGAAAAAGCCAGC
>JACMRS010000252.1 GCA_014376345.1 Bacteroidia bacterium
CACTATTTGCGCAGGTGATTCAGCAGTTTTACTGGCAGGTACATCATTCGGAAATATTAACTGGTATGATGCATCTTCAGGAGGTAATTTATTATATACAGGCAACAGGTTTACTATGTTTTCACAGCAATCCAATGCGAGCTTATATCTAGAAACAGAATCAATGGGTTGTATTAGTCCTACTCGTAAAAAGGTTAGCGTAGTTGCAAACACATTTTCACCAATAACAAACATTGTTAATCCGGATATATGCGCTAAAAACTCAACTACTTTATCGGCAAAAATTCAATCCGGCAGATTATTATGGTACGACAGCGATACTGCTTCACAACCTGTATTTACAGGACTTTCATACACCACAGAAATATTAAACGGCAGCAAAACTTTTTATGTAAGATCTGAAAATAAAGGTTGCTTCGGTCCTAAAATTGCTGTTACTCCAATTGTCAAAGCCTCTCCTTTCTCAGGGTTTTCATTTCAGATAAAAGCAAACAGAACAGTGATGGTGAGTCCGATAAATATCGGTTCAAGTTCAGTTTTCTGGGATTTTGGTGATGGTACAACTTCAACAAACACTACTGTTAATCACAGATATACCCAGAATGGCAGTTTTAATATTAAACTGATTCTAACAAGCCTTCAGACCGGATGCAAAGACTCAACAATTATCCCGGTGTCTGTAGACAATACAGGTTTGCCTTCTATTAATAGTTTTAGCAGCATCATAATTTATCCTAATCCTTCTAATGGCAACATCAGTGTTTCAATTCAGGTCGCATCAACACAATCTACTGAAATACAGATTAATGACCTTTCAGGAAAATGTGTTTACAGGAAAAAAATTGAGCTGAGCACAGGTAAAAACATGTTGAATGTTGAAACAGGTCTGAGTAAAGGTTTGTATATATTTTCAGCAGGGAACAGTCATATCAAACTTATTATCGATTAATAGTTATGCTTAAGGCACTAAGCTTATTCTGCTTTTTGTTTTTATGTTTTCAGGCCCGCACACAGGTTGAGGTTTTTGGGGGTGATGAAACGCCAGCAACAGCAGATACAGTAAGTCAGATTGATACAGTGACTGCGCCTGTATTTGGAGAAAGCGACAATGATTTTCTGGCCTATCTTGAGCAGCATTTTAATTACAATGTTTTAAAGAGCACACTGAAACCGCTTGGGGATCAGATAACATTTGAATTGATGGTAGATAAATCAGGAGAAGTCACTGAATTTAAAGTTTTACAATCTTTAAACGTCACATTAAATGTTGAAATTAAAAAGATTGTATTCTCAATGCCATACTGGAATCCCGGCACTGTAAACGGGAAATCTAAAAAAGTAAGGATGATTTACATTCTGAGAGTTATTCCGATTAATAATGCACCTTATATCAGTGTGTTGAAGGATAGTGCCCAGCCTAATTATACAAAATCAACAAACAATGTTAAAATATTTCTGGCTGCAGGTGCACTCTTAATATTGATTACACTGCTTATCACTAAATAAATTTAGTAGCCCAGAGTTTTAAGCATAGATTTATAACTCTGTTCTTTACTGAATAATCTGGTATTGTATTCACCATCTTCATCAACAGAGATTATAATGTGTTTAGGCGCAGGTGTCAGGCAATGCTGAATTCCACCAAAACCACCAATACTTTCCTGATAGGCGCCTGTATGAAAATACCCAATATAAAGCGGATCATTTACATCATAATTAGGAAGATAAATAGCATTTGAATGCTGTTCCGAGTTATAATAATCATCGCTGTCGCAGGTAATTCCACCTAAAAGAACTCTCTCATAATTGCGGTCCCAGTGATTGATAGGAAACATAATAAATTTTTTATTGATAGCCCATGAATCAGGAAGTGTGGTCATAAAGCTACTGTCGATCATATTCCATTTTTCACGGTCATTTTGAATTTTCTGATATTCAACCTTGAAAATAGTACCTCCGCTTTCACCAACTGTAAATGATCCAAATTCAGTAAATATATCCGGTTCCGGTACATTGTTGCTTTCACATACTTGTTTTATCTGAGATACAATCTCATTGGCCATGTATTCATAATCGAAATTAAAGTTAAGTGAATTCATAATAGGGAATCCGCCACCTATATTCAGACTGTCTAATTCAGGACATTCTTTTTTAAGTTCACAATATACAGAAAGACATTTATGAAGCTCATTCCAGTAATATGCATCATCTTCAATACCAGTATTAATAAAGAAGTGCAACATCTTTACTTTAACACGTTTCATACCTTTAATCTTGTCTTTGTAGAAAGGAACAATATCCTTGTATCCTATTCCAAGTCTTGAAGTATAGAAAGGAAATTTAGGTTCCTCTTCAGCAGCGATTCGCAATCCAATCTTAAATTCTCCTTCTATTGCTTCTGCAAGTAAATCTGTTTCACGGTAATTATCAACTACAGGTATGATGTTTGTAAAACCATCTTTAACCAACATCGCAATGTTATCAATATAATTCTGAAGCTTAAATCCGTTACATACGATAAATCTATCCTTAGAGATCATTCCTTGCTCAAATAAAGACTGAATAAGATTAATATCAAACGCAGAACTGGTTTCCAAATGCACTTCATTTTTCAGAACTTCTTCCATAACATGAAAGAAATGAGAGCTTTTAGTACAGTAGCAGTAATTATACTTACCATTGTAATCTGCTTTTGCCATGGCTACATTAAACCATTTACGAGCCTTTTTAATATGTTCAGTTATCTTTGGAAGATAAGTAAATTTAAGCGGAGTGCCATACTGTTCAATAATATCCATAAGTGGGATATTATGGATTGTTAATTCATGGTCTTCGTTAAGGTTAAATTCATTTTGTGGAAAATCAAATGTCTGAGTTATCAGATCTACATATTTATCTTTCATCAATAGTTGTATGAGTTACTTTGTAATTTTAATACAAATGTAAGTAATATGAAATTAATAAATCGGGTTGGTAATGAAAATTTAATTTAAAATCCTGTAGCAATGAGAGCTATTAATGCAACTATCAAAATGACAGTTAATATGATAGACAGGTAAAGCAAGACACTACCAAAATAATAAATAAAATTCGCCCAGTTTCTGCCTCTTCTATTACTTTCAGGATGAGCCTTAAAGTATTTTCTGCCGGATTTTGCCAGTATCGTGGCAGCGATTAATGTATAAGTGAAAAGATAAACTGTTGCTAGTCCTGCAAAAAAAACAATGATTGCGGCTTTTGTATTTCTTTCATAATCTGTAGTATTATGATCGAATCTATCATATTTACCATTTGTATTTTTTATATGCCTGACTGTATCAGCAGGAATATGAGTAGTATCCTTTACCAATTTTACTGTATCATTGTAAGGATTGGCTCTTATCTTCTTTTTTCGCTTATAATAAACAATTGTGTCACTATCAGGCTTAAATGTTAGATTATGTTCATGAACAGAAGCTCTGACAGTTTCAAAATCAGATAGGTCTCTTTCAGATAAATATTTAGGATCATCATGATTAATAACATTTGAATCATTAATTATGGAAACTACAGTTTTCTTAGTTTTCTGATCCCTTACAGTCAATTTGCCAATACTTCGACCTGAATTCCATTCAATCCTGAAGCCATTGCTGTAGCGCATTTTAGTGAGACTGCAGGAGGTTAGCAGACTAATTAGCACAAGCAGAATTAAAGTTGATTTTTTCATTAAATTAAAAAATCAAATATAAGGAACACTTTAAAATATAAATTATGAATTAAAAGAAATTTTGAAATGACCTGTTTAAATTAATCAGATTAAAAAATTAGTGCAAGAAATATCAGTCCTACTAAAACTATAAATAGAAAAACAATTATAAGGATCAATGAAAAATAGTAAAGAAAGTTAGCCCAATTCTGTCCTCTTTTATTAACCTCAGGATTTTGACTGAAATATCGTCTGGATAACTTGGATAGAATTAATACAGGTATTAAAAACAATATTAATAAAGGAAACAGTAAAAGACCTGGCAACAAAGTGATTAAAAAGATAATTGCAGCAGCTTTTGCATTAGGTTCATAAGGTGCAATTCCATTAGCAGAATCAGAATTTCCAGCTACTGGATTTGATTTTAAAGAATCAGTTACCGGAGGATATACAACAGGTGGATTTTTATAAACATCTTTCTTAGTTTTCTTTTTTCGTTTATAATAAATTATAGTATCTGAATCGGGCTTAAATTCCTCGTTTATAATTGAAACAGAAGATCTTACAACTTCAAAATCTGAAAAATCCTTTTCGAAAATACCTTCTTTAGTCCTGTCAGCTAAAATGGTATCTTTTTTAAACTTATTAAAATTTTTATTAGTAGAATTATGTGCATGAGGCTTTTCTCCGTTCTTCTGAAAAATATGCCATTCAGCTCTAAATCCCCTGCTATACCTCATTTTTGTGAGATTGCATGAGGTAGCCGCGACTGTTAACATTAATAATACTAAACTGAAGCGGATGCTATTTTTCATGGTTTTCAAATATAATCAACCTCGCATTTAGAAACAAGTAAATTCGTATTTCAAACCTGTTAACTGTGTCAGATAAAAATTTAAATTTCTGACAATGAAAACCTTACTGAATTTAAAAACATCTAGTCGAATATTGTTTAAAAGAATGCAATCAATGCTATAATTCCTATTAATAATATAGCCATCTCTAAAATAAAGAAGACAAGGGAAAAATAATACATTATCGAGGACCAGATTCTTCCTTTTTTTGTTGATAGAGGATAGGTATTGAAAAACCGGTGCGAGGCACTTGCAAAAACGAAAACAACAATCATACCTAATAAAAATATTATCGGTGTTAATGCTGCAATACTTAATGCAACAGCTAATATAAAAATATAAGTAGCCGCTTCAATATTTGCTTCTGCTTTAGTGTTATTATCCTCCGGATTGTTCCTTCTATTATCTGGTAATGAATCAACATTTATGATCCTTTGTTTAGACGGCTTTATTTTTTTGGGTCTCTTGTAATAGATTATTGTATCAGTGTCAACCTCAATTCTGTTCCTCTGATATTTAACTGACTCATAAACATCATTAAAATCATTTAAAGAAAGGTTGTTAACTTTATTTAATGTATTTGAAGTACAAGAATCCTGAATGTCTTTTGACTTTGTAAACCGTTGCTTTAATGGCAACGATTCAGTTTTTTTCTCTTTACCGGAAAAATGGAAATGCGAACTGAAACCCCGACTGTAGCGCATGCGAGTAAGGTTGCATGATGATGCAAATGAAATCAGTGCAAATAAAATTAAAAAGTATTTCAGAGATCTCATAGTTTGAGATCAAAACTAACAAATCTTTTCATAACGCCAAGGCGCTACTCAATTTTTAATTAACCGTTTGCTTTTTTGTGGTCTGCAAGAAACTTAGCCAGTCCGATATCTGTCAATGGGTGATTTAACAAACCAAGGATAGAATCAAGCGGGCAAGTAACAACATGAGCGCCTGCCTGAGCAGCTTTTACTATATGAAGCGGATTGCGGATTGATGCTGCAAGAATCATGGTGTCATAATCCTGTATTGCATAAATGTGCGCGATATCTTCAATTAACTGCATGCCATCCCAACCAATATCGTCAATTCTTCCTACAAAAGGAGAAAGATAAGTAGCACCTGCTTTTGCTGCAAGAATTGCCTGACCGGCTGAAAATACAAGAGTGCAATTTGTTCTGATACCGTTTGCTGTAAACCAACTGATCGCTTTTATACCATCTTTTGTCATTGGCACTTTCACCACAATATTTTCGTCAATTTCAGCAAGAATTTTACCTTCTTCAACCATTCCTTCAAAATCAGTAGAGATAACTTCTGCACTTACATCGCCTGTTTCAACGATTTTACAAATCTCTTTATAATGCTTCAGTATATTGTCTGTTCCGGTAATACCTTCTTTTGCCATAAGCGAAGGATTGGTAGTAACACCATCAAGAACGCCAAGGTCCTTCGCTTCCCTGATCTGTGCAAGGTTAGCTGTATCGATAAAAAATTTCATATTGATTTGTTAAGAAAAAAGTGAGGTCGGAAGCGGATTTGAACCGCTGTAGCAGCTTTTGCAGAGCTGTGCCTAACCACTCGGCCATCCGACCTTAAAATTAATTAAGAAGTGCAAAAGTAATTGTAATAATTAACCCATGCAACTGTTTTTTAATGTTGTACAGAAATATTTAATGACTGAACACTTCCATCTGCATTAATAAACCTCGCAATATAACTTCCGGAAGGCCAGGAAGTAGTGTCAGCCTCGGTTTCACTCTGACTGTATCTCAGTTTAATCACTTTCATTATTTTACCTGAAATATCAATAATCTCTATCAAACTACCTGCTTCCGCATTCTGAAAGCTAAAATTAATTTTGCTTTGAGTTGGATTGGGATATGAAATGAAAGGCAAAACATACGGTTTTTCAAAAGATGCCGTGGCAAGTTTATAATCATACATTGCCAGAACATAATCACCTTGCTTCAGATCTTTAATTGTAATAGTTCCATATTTATCAAGTTTGCCGTTACTGTTTACAACCTGTCCCTTATAAACACTCCATGGAGAAAGCGGATCAGGTCTGTAAAGCAATGTCAGACTGTCTTCTGTTTTTTTAATGAGAGTATGATCAAGATAACCGAGATTTCCTGAAGGCGGCGTTCTGCCATCGTAAGAAATTGTAGCATCGGCACTAAAACCTGTTGGCCACACCCCTCCTACTGTCCAGAAACGGTAATTTGAAGGCATTGGATATTGAATACCATTAAAACCATGATCCGGTCCAACCCAATGATGCTCCACTCTTAACAAAGCAGTATCATTTATTGATTTTATGTTTACCTGCATCAGTGCTTCATTCAGATCTATACTACCTGTTTGATAAACTTTTACTGCTTTATCAGTAATCGCATCACTGATTTTCTCATCAAAATCAAGACAAGTGTAAACAACATTAAAAGGAATATCAAATTCAAAAGTCTCAGTCTCTTTGCTAATCAGAATTTCTTTATTAAAGACCTTTCTATTCGCATCAAAAAAACATACTTCCATCGGCAACCTTTCATAAAGCTTAGAAGTAAACTTGGATTTTTGAACAATTGTGACCATCATTTTTGAACCGTTCTTTTTTACAGAAACAATTTCAGCATGCGCAAAACCGGGTTCAAAAATCCAGTTATCAAAAAACTCATTAACCGGTCTTTGTGATTTAGATTGTAGAAAATTACGAAGGTCTTCGGATGAAACATTCTGAAATTTATAGGTTTCAAGAAAACTTTTAGCTCCCGAGAAAAACAGACTGTCGCCAAGATATCCCCGAAGGGTGTGAACCACATCAGCACCCTTTTTATACACATGGGCGCCATAAGTGTAGTCATGCGGTACACCACTTACTGCTCTGGCTCCGGCATCCCGGATATGGGCAAATCTCAATACCTCAAAATGGGTTTTCCTCACCTCGTTTTTATAAGCTTCTTTACCATATTGATTTTCAAGAAACAATTTCTCAGAATAAGATGCCCAACCTTCATTAAGCCACATATCTTCAGGTGTTTTACAGGTTATAGTATTTCCCCACCAGTGGTGTGAAAGTTCATGAGCCATTAATGTTTCATTATTTGTAGTGCCATCAACCGCAAATTCAGGAAAGGTAATATTGCTGGCGTGTTCCATTGCACCTCCGGTAAAAGGAACCATATTAAAACCAACTTTATCAAAAGTCTGAGGGCCGTATTTATTTTCAAAAATACCAATACAACTGTGAAGATTTACAAATGACAATTTTGCTTTGGCAGTATCTGCAGCAACCGAACCAAGCCATACCGGAAAACTTCTGTAAGGGCCGGTATAAGTACTGATAACAGGCGTATATTTTGCTACTGAAACCGAAGCAAGATAAGGTGCAATTGGCTGACCAAGCATCCAATGCCATGTTTTTGTGCCATTAATTATAGGCGGATAATTTTGCAGAATTCCATTACACATGGCCAGATAATTACTGTCTGTTGTTATAAAAAACTCATACGTACTGTGAATTTCAAAATGGTCGACAGTTGGAAACCAGGCTCTGCCATAAGTATGTGGATTTGCGGTAAAGCCAACTCCCAGATTGAATGCATGTTCACCAGTAAAATAAAATCCTCCCCAACCTCCGGGATCGGCTGCTGGTTTGCCATGGTAAAATATTTTCAATTGAAGACTGTCTCCAAGTAGATAAGTTTTTTCCAAAGTAATATTGACTTTTCCTGTTGGCCTTGAATACAAAAGTTTTGTATTGAAATTATAGACAGAATCAACAATCAGGTTATCCAGATCGAGCTTAATCGAAGCAGTATTGATTTTTGTTTTTACTTGCAGAGTGGCTGAACCTGCAATTTGTTTTGCAGAAAAATTACGGATACTAAGATTGATAGTTGTATGTGTTATTGAAAACGAATCAGGCCTGTTATCTGCTTTTAAAGGTTTATTAACAAAAATAAACAGTGATAAGAAAACCAGAATATTAAATTTATAATGTAACATTGTATTGAAATAAATATAATAGTTAAATAACTTAAAAAATGAATTTATCAATTAAAAGAATCACAAATCTACTTTTATTTTTTGCAATTGCCACATCCGGCATCTTAAAAGCTCAGATTACTATAACCAATAATAACATGCCAGTAGCTGGTGATACCTTAAGGCACAGCATTGCCGTGGCCGATGGTTCTCTGGACTTTTCACTGACCGGCGCAGATTATAACTGGGATTTTTCCAGTTTGAAATTTGCTTCACAGGACATCTTTTATTACAAAGCATTATCCGCAACACCATACAGTTTTTATCCGAAATTAGCAGGTACAGTCGGACTAAAAACCGCTGACAGCGTACCATTGGGAATAACTACACTGGAACAGCTTTACACATTTTACAAGACATCAGCGTCTTCATATACTGCAACAGCTACAGGCTTTATTGTTTCAGGATTTCCCCTTGCGTCACTTTATACCGATCCGGATATTATTTATAATTTTCCAATGAAATTTAATAACAGTCATACTGACCATTACAGTGTTAAAACATCAATTCCAACAATTGGAAGTTTTAAACAAGAAGGAGATAGAAATACAACAGTTGAAGGCTGGGGAAAGATATCAACTCCTTATGGTGCAAATATTCCTTGTCTTAAAATAAAGGCTGTAAAAGTTGAAATCGATTCATTAATAACATCTTTTTTCTCTTTTGGAATTCCTGTTTCAACTGTTACTTATACCTGGCTTTCTGCTGGTGAGAAAATACCTTTACTTGAAGTTACCGGCACTGAATTTGGAGGTACTTTTACACCCGGAGTTATGAGATACAGAGATTCAAGCAGAATTCAACTGATGGGAATCAGGGACTTAAAACTAAGCAGTAATAGTATTTATCCAAACCCTGCTAAAGACAAACTATTTTTCAAAGAAACTATTTCAAACGGAACATCCTGTTTAATTTATGATGTTACAGGCAGAGTTGTTTTATCCGGAGTTATTAGTGATAACACTTTAAATATAGAAACACTGGCTCCGGGAACGTATCAATTGTTTTGTCTTTCAACATCGGGAGCTATTATCCGTTCATTTATTAAAGAATAATAACGATCAAAAAACATGAATAGAATTAAATTACTAATTGCATTTTCATTTCTCTTAGCAGCAAATCTGGTTCAAGCTCAAACAAATGTAGATGACTTCGTGGTAAATGCCACCGCAACAGTGCAGGCAAGTCCACCAAAAATTACGCTTAACTGGACTGCCTCAAGTGCAGTGAGTTATACTATTTTCAGAAAACTAAAAACAGAACAACAATTCGGATCTGCAATTGGAACAGTGGCAGGCACCGGCTCAACATTTATTGATAACAATGTAAAAGTTGGAATTGCTTATGATTACCTTATTCAAAAAACTACCAGTTCTTATTATGGATTTGGAGAACTGGATGCAGGAATTGAAATTCCTTTGAATGATAAACGCGGAAATATTCTGTTAGTTATTGATTCTGCTATTGCAACTTCTATTACTTCAGAATTAAAACAATATAAAGAAGATTTAATTGGAGACGGCTGGAAAGTAAGTACTGTTTTTGTTTCTTCTACAATGAAAGTTCCTGCCGTAAAATCAAAAATCGCAATTTGGTATAATGCAGATAAAACAAACAATAAAGCAGCAATGCTAATTGGTCACATACCCGTACCTTATTCAGGTTTGATGGATGCATCTAATAATAATGACTTTCCACCGGATGGCCATCCGGACCACGGTGGTGCCTGGCCAACAGATCTTTATTATGCTGAATTTGACGGCACTTGGACTGATGCAGGCACATCAGTAAGCGGACTTTCAAGAACTGAAAACATGAACGCACCCGGTGATGGCAAATTCGATCAGCACCATTTACCAAATGATGTAGACATTCAGATTGGCCGAATTGACCTATCAAGTTTACCAATATTTAGCAAAACAGAAAAAGAATTGATGCAGCAATATTTTGCAAAAGACCATCAATACAGACAAAGATTAGTGACAGTGAGCAACAGAGCACTTATTTGTGAAACACTTGGACTGCTTGGTGGCGAAGCTCCGGGCCGAACCTGCTCAATGAATTTCAATCCATTATTTTCTTCTGCTAAAACAGAATCTGTTAGTGGCACTAAATATTTCGACACTTTAAAGAAAAAAGATTACCTCTTTTCTGCTGTTACCAGTTATGCAGGCTACAACACATTGTTAAGCGTAGGCGCAGTTGACAGGTATAAAGATTCTATTCACAGTGTTTTCAATACCACATTCGGAAGTTATCATGGCGATTGGGACAATTCAAATAACATGATGCGCGGTTGTCTTGGCAGTCCGGGATTGACATTAACAAATGTATGGTCAGGCCGCC
>JACMRS010000253.1 GCA_014376345.1 Bacteroidia bacterium
TTGATAGATTTTGCATGTTCAAGCACCATATTTAGCAGGCCGCTACCTACTCCCTGGTTCCTGAAATTTTCTGTAACCAGCAAATCTTCAAGATAAACTGTTTTGCCTTTCCAGGTTGAATAGCGGTAATAAAATACTGCCATCCCAATAACCACACCTTCTGATTCGGCAACAAACAAGCCGTAAGCGGAATTATTGCCAAAGCCATCTTCAAGCATTTGCTCAGGTGTAACTATTACTTGTTCGGGTGCTTTTTCAAATAATGCCAACTCCTTTATAAGGTCAAAAACCTTTGGAATATCACCTGATTGTCCTTTTCTGAAAATAATTTCCAATACTTCAAATATTTTTGGTAAAATTCGTGTTTTAAAGACAGACTATCACAATTTATGTACAGAGTTATTATCATTTTCCTGGTTATCTTATGTTTTGCAGCATTTACTGACAAAACAACAACAGTAACTGAAACCAATAAAGTTTGTCTTTCTAAAGAAGAAAAGAAACTATTTGATATGATCAATGCCTACCGGGCAACTAAAAAATTGCCGGCAATTGCCTTGTCACCATCACTTACTATTGTAGCTCAGACACATGTAAAAGATCTTGTTGAAAATTTAAAGAATCCATCTTCCAGCAAATGCAATATGCATTCATGGAGCTCAAAAGGGAAATGGAAAAATTGTTGTTATGGAACAGATGGCAAACAAGCTTCGTGTATGTGGAGCAAGCCGGGTGAATTAACTTCTTACAAAGGAAACGGCTATGAAGTGGCGCATTACAGTTTTCCGGAAGTTAATGCTACATCAGCACTAGAAGGCTGGAAAAACAGTACTATGGGCCACAATGAAGTTTTGATAAACGAAGGAATCTGGTCTATAGTAGAATGGCATGCTATGGGTGTAGGAATAAGAGGTAATTATGCTGTGGCATGGTTCGGAAAAGAATCCGATACTGCGACTATTAAAATTGAGATATGTAAATAATTAACTGATTGTAATGGTATGATCACCGCAGGTAATCACATCTCCGACTCTAACTTTATAACGTTTACGGAGTTCAGGCACACCATTGCTAAAAACCATATTTTGCTCAACCAAATTTTTAGCATCAGCGCCATCTGAGGCAATACCAATGAATTTAAGGAGCTTAATAAGCTCAATATATTGTGTTGTAAGTGTAAAAGAGTGTTGTTTCAAAATTAGCGAAGCACTAATTTCTGTATTTTAGAATTTTCACCTGAAGTCATTTTAATCAGGTAGATTCCTTTTTCAAGTTTAAGTTCATCCAGATTAATGGTAAATTTACCATTTCTAAAATCTTCTTCTTTAAGAGAATAGGTATAAAGATTCTGACCTATAACATTGGTTATTGTAAAAACCACTGCTTTGGAAGGTTTTTCAGAAATATCAAAACTAATCTGAAGTTCATCGCCTACAACAGGATTAGGATAAATAGTAAAACTAAACGGATCAGTTGGTAATTTAGATTCTATAAGAGGGTTATATAGGAAATCATTAGCCTTTACATCCGCAAAAAATGCAGTTATCAGGCAAAAAATAAACAAATACTTGTAAAGTTTATTCATATTGTTACAAATGTAGGTGTTTTAATTTTAATAAAAAAGCGGTTACAAATCCTGTAACCGCTTTAATTGTACTTTTCCGTTAAATTATTTAGCCGGAGTTGGAGTAGTTGTAGTAGTAGTAGTTGTAGTACCTTCTGCTGGAGTCATAGTAGAACCTTCAGCTGGAGTCATTGGAGCTTCTGCTGGTGGTGTTACTGGAGTTTCAGTTGGCGTCATTGGAGTTTCCATAGCGTGCATAGAATCAGCATTTTGATCACCTTCTTTAGTGTTAGAGTTGCAAGAAGCAAAAGCAGCTGCAGCAATAGCGATTACGAATAATTTTTTCATTT
Source organism: Bacteroidia bacterium (assembly GCA_014376345.1). Lineage (GTDB taxonomy): Bacteria > Bacteroidota > Bacteroidia > NS11-12g > UBA955 > JACMRS01. The sequence goes on from JACMRS010000253.1 coordinate 1,915, forward strand.
TATGTTTATTTAATTAAATATGGGTGCAAAAGTATATAAATAAAGCATTAAATTATGCTCTAAATATATTATTTTTTAACATGTGTGTATTATTATGTTCAGTAGTATATTATTTAGTGAAAATAAATCTGTTTTCACCTACTCCGAATTTCTGTTCTGCAAAAGGAATTTTATTGTATATTTTTTCGATACCGTCAAAATCTGCGCCTCTTTCAAGTCTTTTAATATTTTTGGCTCCATTCAATATTAACTCATTCTCAATTTCCATTGGAGTCAGTCTGTCGTTGATTGGTACCATTACATGATCAAGCATAAAAAAGATCCTGTTTGCGGGAATTCCCAACAGTTTCATAACTGTGCGCGCAAAATTCTTATTCACATTTCTGGTGATCACTCTCAAAATTTCAATACTATCCCACTGAATTCCACCAGGGTTTTCAATAAGGTACTGCCATCCAAAACCACCGGGTTTTAACACGCGAATCTGCTCTGCAATGCCAAGTTTCCAATCTGTTGTATGATGAAGTACGCCATTAGAGTAAACAATATCAAAAGTATCATCTTCAAATGGAAGATTGAGAACAGTAGATTTAACGAAAGAAACATTTTTAATTTTAGCTGCCTCTACCCTTTTTGTAGCATCTTCTAATCCGATATCTGAAAGATCGACACCTGTGCATTCTTTAGCTCCTAATAAACTCCAGGCAACTGTGTACCTGCCGCCTCCACAACCCTGATCAAGAACAGTTTTATTCTTTAGATTTTCTATTTCAATGCCGTTTCTTTCAAGCCTTGTTTTCAAAAGCTCTTTAGCTTCATTAAAATAACTGTGATCAGAAAATCCTTTGAATAAATTACCGTAATGCTGACCAGTATGAGTTTCTACCTGCTCCTCAAGCTGTTCGAATTCATCACTGCCCTGAGCTAATTCTAAAATAGATTTAAGTCCTGAAACATCTGTTGTTTTTACATAAGAAAGCAAATCTGTAACTGCTTTCGAATAAGCCTCAATTGCATCAGTGGCGCTATCATTAATAGCTTCCGTTGCGTGATAAAGATAAGGGATTGCCATTATTCTTAGCAAATCACCGTACCTGTTTTTTGGCAAAGACTCGTAGTAATTAATGAGCTCTAATGGCGATTCACCATAGGTTTTATCACCTGCGCAAGGGCACATTTTGAAAATATTTTCCGAACTGATAGATGCTGTCATACTATTTATATTATATGCAAATTAATAAAATAAATTTTATTTTCTTGCGCCTCTCGCTCTGTCATTTTCTTTCAGAACTACTTTTCTAAGTCTGATAGATTTTGGTGTTACCTCAACGTATTCATCTTCCTGAATATATTCAAGTGCTTCTTCAAGAGAAAACAATCTTTTAGGAGCTATTCTTTCAGCTTCGTCTTTTCCTGCAGCCCTCATATTGGTAAGCTGTTTAGATTTAACGATGTTGATAGCCATATCTTCCTGTCTTGTATTTTCACCAAGAACCTGACCTTCATAAATATCTTCACCCGGATCAACAAAGAATGAACCTCTGTCTTGTAATTTATTAATAGAATAAGCAGTTGTAGTGCCTGTTTCCATACTTACAAGAGAACCGTTAATTCTACCTGCGATATCACCTTTCCAAGGTTCAAAACCAATAAGTCTGTGTGCCATAATAGCTTCACCCTGAGTAGAAGTAAGCATAATACTACGCAAACCAATTAATCCTCTTGAAGGAATATTAAACTCAAGATGCTGCATGTCACCTTTTGGCTCCATAATCAGCAACTCACCTTTACGCTGAGAAGCCAACTCAATTACTTTTCCAGAAAATTCTTCAGGAACGTCTACTACTAAACTTTCAATTGGCTCGCATCTGATACCGTCAATTTGTTTAACGATAACCCTTGGCTGACCAACCTGAAGCTCATAACCTTCGCGACGCATAGTTTCTATAAGTATTGAAAGGTGCAGAATACCCCTTCCAAAAACAAGCATACTGTCTGGAGATTCTGTATCTTCAAGACGCATAGCCAGATTTTTTTCAGTTTCTTTTATTAATCTTTCACGAACGTGACGAGAAGTAACAAATTTACCTTCTTTACCAAAGAACGGAGAATTGTTAATTGTGAAAAGCATGTTCATTGTAGGCTCGTCAATTTTGATTGACTCAAGACCTTCAGGTTTTTCAAAATCGGCAACAGTATCACCAATAGAAAACTCTTCAAATCCAACAATAGCACAAATATCACCTGCATCTACTTCCTGAACACGTTTTTTTCCTAGTCCCTCGAAAGTATATAATTCACGAACACGTGATTTTACGCTTCCACCATCATTCTTTACAAGGACAACAGGTTGGTTTTCTTTAATACTACCACGGTGAATTTTTCCTACGGCAATACGGCCAAGGTAATTCGAGTAATCAAGAGAAGTGATCTGCATTTGAACGGTACCTTCATTTTTTAAAGGAGCCGGCACATAATCAAGTACACAATCAAGCAGTGGTGTGATACTGTCAGTTTTAACTTTATAGTCGGTACTCATCCAGCCTTGTTTAGAAGAACCGAATATTGTAGGGAAATTAAGCTGATCTTCAGTAGCGTCAAGGTTAAAGAACAAGTCGAAAACGCTGTCATGAACCTCATCGGGTCTGCAATTTTCTTTGTCTACCTTGTTAATAACAAGAATTGGCTTAAGGCCAAGAGACAAAGCTTTCTGCAAAACGAAACGCGTTTGTGGCATTGGGCCCTCAAAAGCATCTACAAGAAGAAGCACACCGTCTGCCATTTTCAGGACACGTTCTACTTCTCCACCGAAATCCGCGTGACCAGGAGTATCAATGATATTGATTTTTACTCCTTTATAATTAACGGATACGTTTTTGGAAAAAATGGTGATACCACGCTCTCTTTCAAGGTCGTTACTGTCAAGGATCAGATCTCCTGATTCCTGATTGTCACGAAAAAGATTACACTGGTGAAGGATTTTGTCGACAAGGGTAGTTTTACCGTGGTCAACGTGGGCGATGATCGCAATATTGCGGATTGGTTGGGTACTCATAAAAAGGGTGCAAAGGTATGAATTTTAAATGGATTTTTTATATCTCAATACTTTTAAAAGCCAATAAATCGCAATCAATCCCTTTATTTACTTGCGTTTAACGCTCAACATTATCTTATTGTAAAATGTAATTTGACAGAATAATTGCAAATAGTATTTGAAAAATAGGTATTTTTGCAGAAATGGAATTGAAAGACATTGTATCAGTATCAGGGATGACGGGCCTGTATAAAATTGCCGGACAACGTAAAAACGGGCTTATTGTAGAAGCTCTTGACGGATCGGGTAAAAAAATCCCCACTTCAGCAACCAGCAAAATATCAGTACTTAGCGAAATCGCTATGTTTACTAAAGATGGCGAAGAAAGACTCTCGACAGTATTGCTTCGTCTTAAAGACAACAACATTGAAATACCTGAGAAAAAAGCTGATGATGCTTCTTTTAAGGAGTTTATGGAAAAGGCACTTCCAAATTATGATTCTGAAAGAGTTTATATCAGCGACATTAAAAAACTTGCTAGCTGGTTTACCATTCTTAAAGACCAGTTTGATTTCGAAAAATTAAAACAATCTGATGCTGCTGAAGAAGCTGAAATAGCTGCTGAAGAAGGCAAAACAGATGAAAAAGTTAAAAAATCTACTAAAAAAACAGATAAACCTGTAGCTAAAACTGCTGTAAAAAGCGATTCTAAAAGCAAAGGTAAAGCTGTTGGACAAGTTAGAAAAATGGCTTAATAGCTTAATAATATTAAAGAAATCCTCCATAGTTAACTCTGTGGGGGATTTTTTATTTTAACCTGAAAGTGTTTTATCATTCCGGCTAATTCTTCAAGAATCTTCGGATACTCCGGGAAATTAATATCTCTATCAGATATTCTAAAATTAAAAAAAGACAATAAATAAATGTTCATTTGAAATATCTTTATTAAAATTGAAATCATTATGCAGCCACAAATTAAAACAACCTCTCAAAAAAAACTTATCGGACGTAAAGTCATTATGTCAATGGCTGAGAATAAAACAGCTCAACTCTGGCAATCTTTTATGCCTCAAATAAAAAATATTAAAAACAGGGTTAACAATGAGTTAATTTCTATGGAAATTTATAATTCAGATTATTTTAAAAAGTTTAATCCGGCTCAAACCTTTGAAAAATGGGCAGTAACTGAAGTAAGTGACATTTCTGAAATACCGGATGGCATGGAGTCATTTATTATTGAAGAAGGACTTTACGCCATGTTTATTTATAAAGGCACTGCAAATAACGCTGCTGATTTCTTTAAAAGAATTTTCAATGATATCCTCCCCTCTTCAGGTTTTGATGTAGACAACAGACCGCATTTTGCTGTTATGGGCGATAAATACAAGAACAACGATCCTGAATCTGAAGAAGAAATCTGGATACCTGTGAGAAATAAATAAATAATAAACCTAAACATTCTACATTTGACCTGATGGAAAATAACCAGAAATTAAATTATCTGCTCGGAAAACTTGATGCACTTAATAAAAGGCAAGAATCTTTTTTTAATGAAATAGCAAACCTGAGAATTGAAATTAATGCTTTAAAAAATGAAACAGAAACAGTTAAAGAAACTGAGATAAAGGAAAAGCCGGTTTTTCAACCGTTTATTGAACCGAAAACAAATAAAGCTAATGACATTCCTATGTTTCAGGCTAGCCACAGTCCGTCTTACAGTAAACCTCTTTCGAAACCTCTACCGCCAAAACACAAGAAAACTAAAACTGACTCTGAATTAGAAAAGTTTATTGGTGAAAACCTGATAAACAAAATTGGTATCGCAATCACTATTATAGGAGTTGCAATAGGTGCTAAATACTCAATAGACCACAATCTTATCAGTCCACAAACGCGGATTATTTTAGGTTATCTGACAGGTTTAATAATTATGGCAGTCGGAATGAAACTTCGTAAGAATTATGAAAACTTCAGTGCTGTACTTGTTAGTGGTGCCATTGCAATAATGTATGTTATTACCTTTTCTGCATACAGTTTTTTCGGTCTGTTTTCGCAGACGTTTACATTTATTCTGATGGTACTTTTCACTGCCTTTACAATTTTAACAGCAATCTCTTACAACAGACAAATCATAGCACACATAGGCCTAGTGGGTGCTTATGCAGTTCCGATTTTACTAAGTGACGGATCAGGTAAAGTAGAAATTTTATTTACCTATATGGCGATTATTAACACAGGAATTCTCATTATATCCTTCAAAAAATACTGGAAACAACTTTCATATTCATCATTTATTCTTACGTGGCTCATCTATGCCGGATGGTATTTTACCTCTCAGCATACCACCCACCATATAAATCTTGCCTTTATTTTTCTTTCGGTATTCTTCGTTATTTTTTATGTTGCTTCATTGTCATTTAAACTTATTAAAAATGAAGTATTCACTAAATCTGATGTGATTCTAATTATGGCTAATGCCTTTATTTTTTATGGTGTCGGTTATGATATTTTAAACAGCACAATTAATGGGCAACAGTTCCTTGGACTCTATACACTGGGAAATGCCATCCTGCATTTCATTGTCAGTATAATTATTTACAAGAAGAAACTCGCCGATAAAAATTTGTTCTTTTTTATAACAAGTCTGGTAATCGTATTTATTACAATAAGTTTTCCTGTTCAGTTAAACGGCAAATGGGTAACACTACTTTGGGTAATTGAAGCAACTTTATTATTCTGGATTGGCAAAAAGAAAAAGGCCTCTGTCTATGAATATTTATCGTATCCTTTAATGCTGCTAGCGCTTTTCAGCTTATTACAGGATTGGTCTATTATTTATGGGAATTTTGACGACAATGAATCAGGCACTGAAATGCTTCCTATTGCAAACGTTTATTTCGTTTCAACAGTCATATTTTTGCTTGCTTTTGCATTCATTCATAAACTAAGTAAAATTGAAGACAGTGAACCCCTATCTCCTTTCCAAAAAGAGATTAAGGATAAAATACCAATGTTAACCGGAGGTATCATCCTTTTTTGTTCTTACGCTATTTTAATGCTCGAAATTTCAAATTACTGGAACATGCGATTTCTGGATTCTAAGTTCCTTGCAATTATAAATTCAGATAGAACCCGACTCTATAATTATGATTTAATTGAATTCAAAAGTGTGTGGCTCTCAAATTTTTCTTTGCTATTCTTTTCATTGCTTGCATTGATAAATATTAAAAAAATCAAAAATGAATTCCTTGGAAATATTAACTTAGCGCTTCTCGTTTTAAGTCTTGCTATATTTTTAGTTTCAACCCTCTACGATTTAAGTGAATTACGAGAAAGTTATCTTGATAAAACTTCTGAATATTACAACAAGAGTATTTTCTATGTACTTATCAGATACCTATCAATAGGGTTTGCCTTTTTCAATATTTACGCTATCTATTATTATTCTAAACAGGATTTTTTAAAATATAAGTTTGACAAATTATTTGATTATTTACTGCACCTTTCTGTATTGTGGATATTGAGCAGCGAGTTGATAAATATTATGGATCTGCAAGGATTGTCGCAATCCTATAAACTTGGAATAAGTATTTTATGGGGAATTTATTCACTGATGCTGATTGTACTTGGCATCTGGAAAAGAAAACAACATTTAAGATTTGCTGCTATCATACTTTTTGGAATTACTCTTGTCAAACTATTCCTTTATGATATTTCACAATTAAACACCATTTCCAAAACCATCATATTTGTATCTCTTGGGTTGTTACTTTTAATAATTTCATTTCTTTATAACAAATACAAAAATATTATTTCTACTGAAAATGAAACTAAAATTTAGTCTCCTTCTTTTATTCGCAGGTGTTTCTGTTACTCTGTCAGCGCAGATGAGCAGTTACAATTACCGGCGTGAAATTTCAGGTATTACGGGTCAATGGCATACTTTAATTCTTCCTGAAGATTTGTTCGAAAAATCTTACAGCCACATGAACGACTTAAGGATTTATGGTATTACAAAAAACAATGACACGGTGGAAGCACCTTATTTATTTAAGTCATTAAACGCAACACCGAAAACAGAAGAAACAGGTTTTAAAATAATAAATGAATCGCACAATGCCAATGGTTTTTATTATACATTGCTGCCTGAATTAACAATTCCTTTAAATGATATCAATCTGAATTTTGAAGAAAAAAACTTCGACAGATTAATCAATCTGGAAGGCAGTGAAAACAACAAAGAATGGTTTACGATTCTTGAAAATTACCGCGTGCTTTCAATAGAAAATGAGATCACAAGATTTCATTTTAGCCGGCTTGTTTTCCCTGAAGCATCATTTAAATATTTTCGGGTGCTTGTTAAAGGCAATAAAGATCCTCAACTAAGCGATGCCAAAATGCAGAGAGTTAAAGCAGCTGAGCAACATTTAAAAACTTATTCTTCTAAAATAAAAACCACAGAATTAAAAACCAATAAGCAAACAATTGCAGATATTGCGCTACTTCACGCTGTTCCCTTATCTAAAATTACAATTGATGTTTCAGACAAATTTGACTATTTCCGGAATATTAGCATTTCATATTTATCCGACAGTTTTAAAACAGATTTAGGTTGGAAATATAATTACAGTGCATTGACAACCGGTTCACTTAATTCATTTGAAAAAGGCAGTTTTGAATTTAATGAAATCATTACTAAAAAGTTGAGAATTACAATTGAAAATGGTGACAATGAAGCATTAAACATCAGTAACATTAGTGTTGAAGGAACAGTTCCTGAATTACTTGTTCGTTTTACAAAAAACGCAGATTACTTTCTTTGTTACGGCAATAAAGTGACTTTTCAACCACAATATGATATTGCAAAGTTTTCGGTTAACACTATTAATTCACCAATACTAACACTTTTACCAGAACAGACATTTATAAAAAGTAATAATGTTTCAGAGCCTTTACTAAAAAGCAAATTCTGGCTATGGGGTTTGATGTTATTAATCGCATTGATACTTGGTTATTTTTCTTACAGGATGTTAAAAAATAAGTAGTTTGTTATTAATTTAAGTATAAACTATTTAAGGAGTTGTAATTTTTGAGAATATAATTTGCTGTACTGACTATAGAACTTTTGTTATCAACGAAAGAAAGAACTATGGATACAGGTTAAGAAAAAGAACTATTTTATTTTGAAAAATTTAAAATTGTGTAACTCAAACCAAAAGAAAAATTAAGTGAATTGACATTTTGTTTTATTCTTTCTCCATCATCATATCCATAATTTGTGGTATAAAAAAGATCTCTCAATCCAATGGCTAAATCAACACCTGAACGCAAACTTATTCTGCCAAATTCTTTAGAGAAAAATATGCTGACACCAAGTCCGTAATCGTTTCGACTATTCCTGTTATCGAGAAAATAAAAATTTTCCGGGATAGTCTGTTTTTTTCTGAACCCATAATAAATCCCTGGTCCTTGCAAAACAAGATACTTTCTTAAGATCGTCGCTTAAAATCCTAAAAAGTTGTTTATAATTGATGCGATTGAATACTTCTCTAAAATTTTTACGGTTGTTCCATTGGTGATCAATATAAACCGACTGATTTATTTGGAAAAGCAAATAACCAAGGTAATTTATGTGGTTTTTAGAAGTTAGTGCAATACCTGCTTCTGATGTAAATCTAACTGAAGCTACATCAGTTTGTATTGCGGGAGTGCTAAGATTATTTATTGTTGAATAGTTTGTCTGGGGTAAAAGGAATAATTCTATTTTATGCTGGGCAGATGTTTTGTAAGAAATAATTAAAAACAAAACGAATAGATATTTTTTAATATATATCACAGGAAATTTCATAGAAGGTTTAACGCTTTAAATGAAAGTTTATTACTATCAAAACAAAGAAGCCTGCACTGCCCTGCCGGGATAACTTGCTGCACCCAAACCCGATTCACTGCTGATATGATAAACTTCTGTTTCATTGAAACGCGATGCCACTACCACTTTGGTATTACCTGCGTTTGCTTCAAATAATTCTCTGGCTAAATCAGGACAGTTGTTGTCTTTCGAAAGATGCGAAAGAAAAACATGACTCATATGAGCAGGTTTGTGTTTTGTAAATAACTCTAATGCCTGCGCATTTGAAAGGTGACCATTGCCTCCTCTGATACGCTTTTTTAAATGGTATGGATACCTTCCCTGCGCTAGCATCACATCATCATAATTTGCTTCCAGAAATGCAGCGTGGCATTGCTTAAAACTGTCTGTGACATGACTGCAGACTACTCCGATATCTGTCAGCACACCAATCTTAATTCCTTTATATTCAATCAGAAAACTATGCGGATCGGATGCATCATGCGCCTTAGGAAAGGCATAAACTTTTATTCCACCCACTTCTACAGGTTTGTATGCTGTAAACGGCACAATGTATTGCTTGTCTAGCGGTAGCCCGCTTCTTCTTAAAGTATCTGCAGTAATATAAACCGGCAGATCAAATTTTCTTGCCAGTGCAACCAGTCCTCTGATATGATCTGAATGTTCATGTGACACAAAAATTGCTCTTACCAAATCCATGCTGAGGCCGATTTTCTCCATTCGTTTAATGGTTTCTCTACATGAAAGTCCTGCATCAACAAGCACTGCATCAGTTTCGTTACCGATATAGTAGCAGTTACCATTGCTGCCGGAATTAATTGAAGCCGTATAAAGTGACATTGAAGGCTGCAAAAATATAACGATTTATCCGAAATTAAATCCACAATCATTTGTGGATTTGAAAGTATTTAAGAATTAATGAATAATTTCATCAAACCTTAATGGCTTTCCAGCGTCCTTTTTTGAAATATTTATTTATAATCGTAGTTAACCATCCATTGCACTTCATACTTATCGGTGAGCATCCCGAAGTAGGCACCCCAAAATGTTTTTTCGAGTGGCATGGTTATTTTACCACCTTCAGAAAGACCTTTGAATATTTTATTTGCCTCCTCTTCACTGGATGTATTTATAGATATTGAAATATTAGAACCTGCAACAGAAGCCGGAGCTGAAGCCGGAATATCGCTCCCCATTAAAGATGTTTCTTTGCTTATCGGCAAAGTAACATGCAGTATTTTCTGCATATCATCTTCTGCAGAAGGAAACTCAGAAGGCATGTCACTAAAGCGCTGAAAATTGGTAAACTCACCACCGAAAACCGAGCGGTATAAATTGAATGCTTCCTCTGTTTTACCATTAAAATTCAGGTAAGGACTTAATTCTGCCATAATTTTATTTTTAGTTAGTGTTAGTTACTTATTAAGTTTATTGATATTCTTTCAAATATACAACTGAATTACGAATTACAACTTTAATTACGAATTACGGAATTACGAATTACGAATGTTTGTTTAGATATGTAGGGGCACACGGCAGTGTGTCCACGGGTAGATTGTCCACGGGTAGATAATTACGAATTACGAATTACGGAATTACGAATTACAAATGTTCGAATTCAAATGTAGGGGCACACGGCAGTGTGTCCACGGGTAGAGTGTCCACGGGTAGATAAATACGAATTACAAAATTACGAATTACAAATGTTTGAATTCAAAAGTAGGGGCACACGGCAGTGTGTCCACGGGTAGAGTGTCCACGGGTAGATAATTACGTATTACGGAATTACGAATTGGGGGAAATGAAACACGAATTACAAATGTTTGAATTCAAATGCTGGGGCACACGGCAGGTAAATTATAATAATGATATTTACCCGAGGTGGACACACGCCGTGTGCCCCTACATTTTGTCGGAGTGGCAGGATTTGAACCTACGACCTTCAGCACCCCATGCTGACGCGATACCGGGCTACGCTACACCCCGAAAAGTGTTTACAAAGTAAAACTTTTTTAATTAAATTATCAAGGTTTCACCAGGTCGGTTAAGCTTAATTCAAGTCCCTTAGATGCTAAGCCTGTTGTTTTTGGATTGAACTGTTTTAACCTCAAAATAGCCTGCTCTATAATATTCGAAACATCCTTTAAAATAGCAAGATCATTTACTTCACCACCCTGTTTCATCAGATAAGCAAATACTCTCGCCATACCACAATTCGCAATAAAATCAGGAATAACAGCTGTATTGTTATCCATGTATTCTGCAATAGGACCCATGAAAATTTCTTTGTCTGCAAAAGGTACATTTGCGCCGCAACTTACCACTTCAACACCTCCTGCCACAAGCCTCTCCGCCTGGTCTTTTGTAACCAGTCTTGATGCTGCACCGGGAATAAATATCTCTACAGGAAGATCCCATATTTTGCTGTTTACTTCTTCAAAACTCAACATGTTGGGGTGACTTAAATTGTTTCCTTCACGCGTTAAAAACAAGTGACGAATTTCATCGGCAGTAAATCCTTTTTCATTAATCAGTCCGCCTGTTCTGTCTATGATACCGGTAATAAGCACACCATTTTTAGCCAGATAAAATGCCGCAGCAGCAGCCACATTTCCCCAACCCTGAATAATGGCAAATTTGTTTGCCATAGTGCCACCATAAATGCTGTAATAATGCCTCACCGCTTCAGAAACACCCCAACCGGTAATCATGTCGGCGATGGTGTATTCTTTTGCCACATCCGGACTAAAACGCTCGTCGGTTATTGGCAACAAAACACCTTGCTGCAATCTTGAAATACTGCGGAGTTTTTCCTCGGGAGAATAATTCAAATGCCCGTTGACAATACCTTCCTGAGGGTGCAATAAACCCTGAGCTGCAGTAATTGGTATTACCTCGTGAATTTCATCAACATTTAAATCGCCACCCGTACCATAATAGTTTTTAAGTATAGGGTAAACTGCTTTATACCAACGTTCGAGAACACCCTTTTTTCTTGGATCCGCAGGATCGAAATTGATACCGGATTTGGCACCACCAATGGGCGGACCACAAACAGTAAATTTCACTTCCATAGTTTTCGCAAGACTTTCAACTTCGCGTTTATCAAGACCTTTGCGCATGCGGGTACCCCCACCGGCAGCACCATTACGCAGACTGTTTATTACAATCCAACCTTCAGCTTCGGTTTCATTGTCCTTCCATTCGAAAACGATTTCGGGTTGTTTATTCTCAAACTTTTCAAGTAATTTTCTCATGATTCTATAAAGAGTGCAAAAATACTCTTTTATATGAAATGCGAATGCTGTTTTTTGTTATTTGGGATGAAGAACATTAAATAGGCTATCGCTTTTATCCTTTACGACTCAAAAGGACCGAAAGGACATAAATGACAAATATTACCAATTCGTAATTCTGTAATTTGTAATTCGTAATTAAAATTTGGGCGTGCCCCCGATTCGCGATGACATATTTTACTATACCTGAACAATCCCACCCGCGATCGGGGTCAGGCTATCCATTGCAAGTCCTCGCCCGGCGCACCACCCACCGCAAGCTCCGGGCTTTCCATTGCTATCCTTCACGCGAATGCAATATTGTTGATTATATTATGCTCAAAAGGACTAAAAGGACCGAAAGGACATAAATGACAAATATTACCTATTCGAAATTCGTAATTCCGAAATTCGTAATTGAGGTATTGTTGGGTATTCACTTGGGTAGCTGGGAATTATCTTAGATAGCTGGGTATGATTTGCAATCATACCCCGGTTCGTGGATAAATATCATTTATGTGAATATATATCTTCACAAAATTAAAAATCCAAATCATGATCGCAGGTAGCGCTATGGCGATTGCAAATCCTAATTAGCTACAACACAAATCCTATCTAGCATTTTGAAATGCGGCGATCATAGAACCCTCTCCTTGGGAGAGGGCAGGGTGAGGCTTTTCGCGTAAACGATTGCAGCGGAAATCCTTTTTACTTTTTCTGTAAAAAGATTGCAGCGGAAAGCGTGGCCCCGCTTTTCAGGGGATACGCCCAAATTAGATCACACTCCGAGTATCTTCGCGTCTACATGGAAAATCGTGTGGATATCGACATCTATATCCTGATTGTTTGCTTTGCGATTTGTTACTTTCATTCTGATTGTCACTTTATCTTTTGCAAGATATTCTTTCAACTCCACTCCTGTTTCGTCCAAATCTAAATAATTACCTATGCTTTCGGGGATGTCATTTTTATAGGCAATTTCAATATCACTAAGTCCGTCTGCGGACAGATAAATATGAATTTCTTTAAGGAAACCCAGACTTGCATTAGAGGGTGAAGTTGCTGTAATTTCAAGCTGTGTCAGCATCACCTTTTCTATCAGATCTTTATTGGTATTGTTATTTTCATACTGCTCCTGTGTATTTGTAGAACCTGCAGGTAATAGAATGTCCAATGGTGTAGAAATTAATGGCGATGCCACAATAGTTCCCTTATTGTGATAATCAAGATCGAATTCTGTGAATTTTTTGATTCTTTTGCAAGAAGTAAGTGCTACAATAGCGACTGAGAGTATGAAGATATATTTCTTTAACATTATTTTAAAAGTTTAGCCCTGATGTGATAATTCGATTTGAACTGCATTGGGGTAATTTGTTTAATCGGCTCACGCAAAATTGTCTCAATTATTAATCTGAAACTTTCGCGTTTGAGGTATTCTTTTAGTTCCACATCATCAATATCAAATACTACCTGAAGTCCTGCATTACTGGGAACCGGTGATTTAGCACCTACAAATGTCTTACCGAGTCCATCAGCATCAATATACACTTTAATTTCTTCAATGAAACCATATTGGGTTTTTACGGATGTATCGTACCTTATAATATTCATTTCCATGTGAGTCAGTTTACCTGATTCTATCAGGTTTTTGGAAGAATTTCTTTTAAGTAATTCATCATCAAGGGTGGTTTGAAAATCAATAGTAGTATAAGTTTTCATTACTCCTAATACTGAATCAATTGGTACTGGGTAAACACCGCTTACGGGAATGTCAAATTCCGTGAATTTTTCTTTCAGTTTTTTACAACCGGAATATGAATAAACTATAGCTAAAAGTGCTACTATACTTCCAATTTTTCTCATGAATTAATTGATGTGTTTTACAAATTTAACATTTTAAAGCCAATTAAAGCCACAGTATTGTAATAAAACGGATTAAACAGACGGTATTTTTCCATGCAATCCTCCGGCAATACTGTCTGAAGAGGCACCGGTATATGAACTACCTACATTTACAATATTATTGACTCTGAGTACGCCCAACAATGCAAAAATAACGGCTTCTTTAAATTCTATAACATCATTTTCCGGAATCACAATTTTAGCATCAGTATGTGATTCAATATGGCTGATGAGCGTTTTATTATAAGCACCTCCGCCGGTAATCAGCAGTGTTTTTCCTTCTGATTGGTCTCCGGAAAGTAAATTTACAGACGATCCGATCTGAAAACCGATATGATCGACCAGCGTTTTCATTTTATCTTCTGCACTGAAGCCGGATTTTCTGACTTGTCCCCAGAGTTCTTCATTTATCCACTCGCGACTGAGTGATTTTGGGAAGGGTTTGCTGAAAAAAGGAATGCTGTTTAATGCCTGAAGCAATTCATAATTGATGCTGCCATTTTCTGCTATTTTTCCATCCTCGTCATAATCAAATCCCAGATCTCGTGCCACTCTGTTGAGTAAAATATTGGCTGCACAGATATCGTAAGCAATGCGTGAATTGTTATAAACGCCTGAGATATTAGCAAATCCACCAAGATTAAGGCAGTAATCATACTCGGGAAATAATATTTTATCGCCGATGGCTACCAGTGGCGCACCCTCTCCTCCTTTGGCCACATCCATACTCCGGAAATCATTTATAACAGGCAATCCGCAAATTGCTGAAAGTGAAGCACCATCGCCCACCTGTCGGGTAATTTTGGTTTTTGGATCATGAAAAATAGTATGACCGTGTGAGGCAACAAAATCTACCTCTAAATTGTACTTTTTAACGAATTCTTTAACGAGTGCACCAAGGTAATGTCCGTAAAAAATATCTGTTCGGGCATAAGTGATGGCATCCTGCTTATAAAGTTTGGATAATCTTACACGCCAGGTTTCAGGATACGCAACTGTTTCGGCCTTTATTATATTGTATTTCCAGCTATTTTCTGATCCTGAAAATTCGCAATATGCGATATCAACACCATCCATTGATGAGCCGGACATGAGTCCTATAACTTTAAATTTATTCATAAAAACTTGTAATTGTCTGCAAAAATATCTTTTTTGCAGTATATTTCACGTAACCTTATGAAACAAGACAGACGACAATTTCTCCTCAAAGCCGCTGCAGCTTCTGCAGTATTAGCGCTCAGGCCTTTCAGTTCAGAGGCTTTTTCGCCAAATTCAATACCTTCACTTCCCGAGTTTAAAGATGAAGAAAAGTACTGGAAACTGGTGCGCGATCAATTTCCTTTAGACAAAACTAAAACATTTCTCAACAACGGTACTATGGGTCCTTCACCCTATCCTGTTATCAACGAAGTAACTCAGGAAATGTTGCATGTAGACACAATTGCAAAATACGGCGGTTATGAAGAAGAAACAGTTGCGGCAATTTCCAATTTTCTGGGTTGTGAAAAGGAAGAAATGAGCATAACCAGAAATGTTACAGAGGGCATCAATATTGTTTGCTGGGGTGTTAAATTAAACAAGGGTGATGAAGTAATAATTACAACTCACGAACATGTTGGAAATGCCGGACCGTGGTTAAACAAATCTGTTGTGCAGGGAATTATTTTGAAGCCTTTATCTCCGGGTAAAGATGCACAGGAAACATTTGAGATTATTAAAAAATCCATTACTTCTAAAACTAAAATGATCAGCATTCCTCATGTGCCATGCACTACCGGGCAGGTTTATCCTGTAAAGGAAATCTGCGCTTATGCAAGGACAAAAGGAATTATTACGATGCTGGATGGCGCGCATCCTCCGGGCATGCTGAATGTAAATCTTACTGATATTGGTTGTGATTTTTATTCTGGTTGCTGCCACAAATGGATGCTTGGCCCGAAAGGCACCGGCTTTTTATACGTTAACAAAGAATCAAGAAAACTAATTCAGCCTTATTATATGGGCGGTGGTACAGATTTG
This sequence comes from Bacteroidia bacterium, assembly GCA_014376345.1. Lineage (GTDB taxonomy): Bacteria > Bacteroidota > Bacteroidia > NS11-12g > UBA955 > JACMRS01. The sequence continues at coordinate 18,014 of JACMRS010000253.1, forward strand.
GGCTGGGATTTACTTACAACCCCTGTTACTTTCAAAGGATATGTAGAAAACGGTCATAGATTTTATTACGGCACACAAAATGCTGCGTTGTTAAAAGGCGTTATAAAAGCTATTGAATTTCATGAAACAATAGGAAAAGACAATATTGAAAAAAGAGTTAAAAGCCTTTCAGGTTATTTTCAAAAAAATCTTGTAGCAATAGATTCAAATATAGAAATGATGACACCTTTTGAAGAAATTTCGAGAGGAGGTCAGGTTGGGTTTAAGATTAAAGGGAAAGAGATGACAGCACTTCAAAAATATCTGGGTGAAAGGGCAATTACTACGCGCTATGTCGCCGAAAACAACCTGAATAATCTGCGGATTTCAACTCATATTTACAATTCATTTGCAGAAATTGATACCCTTTTGGGACATATTGCAGACTATATGAAAGCGTGACAAATAAAGAGTATGCAAACCGGTTTTTGAAAGATTGGGATAATGGTGAAAGAATTTTCACATTAACTACTTCAGGCAGTACGGGTATTCCTAAAAACATTGAACTTAAAAGAGAGTTTCTTGAAATAAGTGCGAAAGCAACTGCAGATCATTTACATTTAGACAGTCGTGAAAATATTTTTTGCTGTCTGCCGGTGAATAAAATGGGTGGATTAATGATGCTGGTTCGGGCTAAAGTTTTGGGTTGTAATATTGAAATCTGTGATCCTGTTTCTGATCCTATGGTGTTATTAGATGAGTTTCACAAATTTACGTTTGTATCACTTGTTCCTTTACAGCTTTATGAAATATTTAAAAATCAGGAAAGTATTAATAAACTTAATCGATTTAAAAATGTATTAATCGGAGGTGCAGAAATTGACAAACAACTTGAGTTAAAAGTCAGACAATTACATGTTACCGCCTGGCATACTTACGGTATGACAGAAACTTATTCTCATATTGCTTTGCGAAAGCTGAACGGATCTGAAACTTCAGATTATTTTACACCGATGGAAGGCGTTACAATTAAAAGAGATGAAAGAGGCTGCCTGATGATTAAGGCTGTTGTTACAAATAATGAATTTATCATTACTAATGATCTTGCAGAAATAAACAAAGAAGGCAATTTTAAAATCTCAGGAAGGTTTGATCTGGTAATAAATAGCGGAGGCAACAA
>JACMRS010000254.1 GCA_014376345.1 Bacteroidia bacterium
GATAATTGTAAATAGCACTGCTACGCCCGAAAAAACAGGCTTCAGCAACATGCCGGCAACAATCAGCAAACCAATAAACAACCAGTTTTTTAATTGTTTAAGATCTTTTAAAATTAAAATATAAGCCATATAAACCACCACTGTTTCCAGCCAGATTTCACTCATAATCATGTTGGCATAAATAATTTGTGCCGGACTAAATAACACAAGAATAACCATTAATATCCATGAGCGGCCCGGACTGATTTTTTCCGAAATTTTAACCACTAATAAAACAATGCACATACTTAAAATATTCTGGAGAATTAATATCACCAATAGTGAATTTCCAGTTTGTTCGGTTGCTATTAAAATTAAAGGATAACCTGCAGGACGTTTTGTGTAAAGTCTGTCATTAATTTTTTCCTGAAGATCACCCGAGTACAAAATACCATTATTTTCAAGGTTTTGCGCTGCATTAATGTATTCAATACTGTCTCTGGTATACGCAGGTTCGAAAAATATTTGCCGCATTGCACACATAATATGCATGGCAATAACAAGGGTGTAAAAAATCTTTTTCGGCATTTTGTCTTCAAACGTAAATATTATTTTTAAATTTACATCTTTTTAATTTTAACTATGGCCACAGATTCAGCATTTTCAGAAATATTATCGCGATTAAACAGTCAACAACGCAAAGCAGTAGACACCATCGAAGGTCCTGTAATGGTAATCGCCGGTCCGGGTACCGGTAAAACTCAGATTCTGGCTGCTCGTATTGCGAATATTTTACAGCAAACAGATACTTCAGCACACCAGATTTTGTGTCTTACTTTCACCGACGCAGGTACAGTTGCCATGCGCGAAAGACTGCAACAATTTATTGGACCGCTTGCTTACAATGTCAATATTTACACCTTCCACGGACTCTGCAATCAGATCATTCAGGAGAACAGCGATTACTTTGGTATACGCGGACTTCAACCTGTTAACGATATTGAAAGCAGGGATCTGATAAAAGAACTGATAGATTCATTTCCACTCGAGCATCCGTTAAGACGCAACAGGGGAGAAAAATATTATGACAGCACTAATCTGCTCAATCTTTTTTCTGTAATGAAATCAGAAAATCTTTCAGCGGAAGAGATTGCAGCAAGAGTAGATTTACATCTTGAAGAATGTAAAAGCAATGATGATTTCTATTACAAAAAAAGTGGCAAAGGCTATAAAGCAGGCGACTTTAAACAGAAAAACTTTGATGAGATCTGTGAAAAACTGACAAAGCTCAGAGCCGCTTCTGCACTGTTTCCAAAGTTTACGGAAATGATGGAAAGAGAAAAGCGCTACGATTACAACGACATGATTTTATGGGTGCTAAAGGCTTTTAATGAAAATGAACTGATGCTGTTGCGTTATCAGGAACGTTTTCTTTATGTACTCGTTGATGAGTATCAGGATACCAATGGCGCACAGAATGAACTGATTAAATTACTCCTGAATTTCTGGGACATTCCGAACATTTTTATTGTTGGTGATGACGATCAGTCTATCTATAAATTTCAAGGGGCTAACATCAAAAACATCCTTGATTTTAAGAACGCCTATTCAACAGGAATGCACACCGAAATACTGGTTGACAATTACCGCTCAAGTCAGCACATTCTGAACGCTGCAGGCTCGCTGATTCAGAGAAATATGGAAAGACTTACTTCTCTTGATTCCTCATTAAACAAAGACTTACAGGCAAAGCACAATGAATTTGCGGCAATAGATATAAAACCATCTGTAACAGAATATCCGAATAACCTGCATGAAGTAATTGGTATTGCCGATAAAATTTCTGCCTTAAAAGAAAAAGGTGTCAAACTATCTGAAATTGCAATCCTTTACCGCAATCATAATCAGGCTGACAATCTTATTAAATATCTTCAGATTCAGGACATTCCTTTTAACATTAAAAGAAAGTCAGATGTATTGAAAGAACCTTTGGTAGAAAAACTTTTAATGCTGCTTGAATATATTTCTCTTGAAAGCAAAAGACCATTTTCCGGAGAACATCTTTTGTATAAAATACTGCACCTCGATTTTTATGATATTGCACCTCTTGATATTGCCCTTCTAGCAGCTGAAGTAAGAAACAGAAGAAAGTATTTCAGGCAGGAACTGCAAGCCATTCAGGAGGCACAACAAGGCAATCTTTTTAGTGGCGGACCGACTGGAAAAGCAGAAATAAGAAGACTGAGTAACGACCTTGAATTCTGGATAAAGCAAAGCATTAACCTGACCTTGCCTCAGCTTCTTGAAAAAATAATTGCAAAAGGCGGCATACTTTCATCCATCATGCTTTCACCTGAAAAAACATGGAATATGCAGGTGATGCGTACCTTCTTCAACTTTGTAAAAGAAGAGTCAGAGAAATCACCCGGAGTCACACTCAGTAGTTTTCTTGAAACCATTAAAACCATGAAGGAATCTGACCTTCCGCTTCCGCTCAATAAGGTAACGCAATCAAAAGACGGTGTTAATTTTATTACTGCACATGGTAGTAAAGGACTTGAATTTGAATATGTTTTTATGATGTCCTGCCAGAAAGACAAATGGGAAAAAAGCGAGCGTGGACTCCCTTTCAATCTTTCTAAACTTTATGAAACTGCCACTGCCGGAGTTTCTAATGATGAAGAGTCGCGCAGACTTTTTTATGTGGCAATGACACGTGCAAAAAAGCATCTTGAAATATCCTATTTTAACGCAAATGAAAATGGCAAAGATTCTGAGAAAAGTCGTTATGTAGCTGAGTTGATTGATGCAGATTCTGTTGATACTTTTAAAATGTTTTCAGAAGATGAAAGAGTGATGGCATTTCAGGAAAAATTATGGCAGGAAGAAGTAATAAAACCGGTTGAACTATTGGATGATGCATTGATTAATCAGATGCTTCAGAATTATTCACTTTCGGTAACACATCTCAACAGTTATTTAAAGTGTCCTGTGTCTTTTTACTACAATAATCTGTTACGTGTACCTGCTGCTAAAAACGATGCCATGAGCTTTGGAACTTCCATGCACGCTGCCGTTGAGCAACTCTTCAAAAAAATGCTGAGCAGTGCTGACAAAGAATTTCCCGGCATAGATATCATGCTGAAAGATTTCGACACAGCAATGTATTTCGAGCGCGACAGCTTTACTGAAAAACAGTATAAAGACAAGATGGAATACGGCAAAAAAACACTGACAGATTATTACAATTATAATCTTGAAAAATGGAAGGTAAATACTGTTGTAAGTCCTGAAAGAAATTTCGTGAACATACAGTTTGCAGGCATTCCGATAAAAGGAAAAGTAGATAAAATTGAATTCAGCGGAAATGATGTGAATGTGGTGGATTACAAGACCGGCGATTTTACAAGAATAAAAGACAAACTACAACCACCATCCGAAGCAAAAGAAGGGAAAGAACAAAGCTATTCGCAGAAATATGGTGGTGATTACTGGAGACATATTATGTTTTATTCGCTGCTGATAGAGAATGACAGAACCAAC
>JACMRS010000255.1 GCA_014376345.1 Bacteroidia bacterium
AAAAATGCTCCGGTAAAGTATTACCGGTAAAGAATGGGATGTTTCTGTCAACACTATTCAGCCCAAAACTTACAGCATACTGCCCATATCGTCCCGATTTAATAATACAAGAATCAGGTTCGAAAAAGTAATCACCTTCATCCTTTATCGGAGGTCCTTCTTTCCTTTTCCCAAACACCATTTCATCGCAATGTCCATCACCATAAATATTAACAGTATGAATTTCCGGTTCGGCAGTCTGCTCTTGTCCAACTTCAAACAGCAGCTCTTTCACTTCATTTTTATAACCTAACACATACACTTTCCGCACAGTTCCCAATTCTCTGAAACCCATGCTGATGTCGTACATTGGCGAGGCTTTTATAAAAACAGTTTCCGCTAATGAAAGCAAATCAGGAAGCATTGCGGTGATATCCGGAAGAGAATCTTTGAGCGATCCTGTTCTTTTAGAAGATGGTCTGCGGTCTGGGTCTGCATATACAGCAGTAAATTTATTAAGGGTTTTGGGGGAAGAAATATAGGACTCCGCAGGTGTGCTGAGACGTTGAATGTTTTTGATGCCCAGCTTTTGATAGTTATTGATAACGATGGCATTGAGTTCTTCATCGGTATCAACTGAGATTATTTGCTCGAAATTCTTTGAAAGCGCCCATGAATCCACTCCCAATCCGCCACAAATTTCAAGAAGTGTTTTCCCTTTAATTATTGTTTGTTTGTAAGCAGCCACTGCTTCTGAAGTGCATTGTTCAAGACTTTTGGCAGTGTAATAACAATCGTTTTTAAAGAAGGTCGGAAGTTTGTCTTCAGCTTTCTTAAAGCAGTCGGCCTGAGTTGCAATAAAGCTTGCATCCTCACCAAACATACTTTTATACCTAAGCATTATCTCCGCACCACTTAACGAATAGTGTTTCTTAATAAAACTTAAAAAAGTATTATTCAACAATAATTGATTAAATTTGCCGTTTATTAAAGTCATAAGCAATCAAAATGAAAAAGTTAATTATAGGCATCATTGCCTTATTTGTACTGGCAGGAACAGTGTCATCATGTGGCGCACGCGACAAATGTCCAAGCGTTCATAAGTCAGTAGTGCCAGCAGAAAAAACAGTTTAATGAACTGGAAACAACTTGATAGCATCAGTCAGCTCGATGCCATTGAGCTGGAATCTCAAACGAAACCTGTGATCATTTTCAAGCACAGTACCAGTTGCAGCATCAGCAGCATGGCGAAAGCCAGACTTGAAAGACAGTGGGACCTTCCGGAAGAATCTATATCGGCTTGGCATCTTGATCTGATTGCACACCGTGACATTTCCAATGCCATTGCAACTAAATTCCATGTTCACCATGAGTCGCCACAGATCCTTTACATCGTAAAGGGTGAGTGTGTGTATGATGAAAGCCACATGGGTATTTCAGTAAAAGGAATCAAAGAACAACTTAATAGTTAATAGTTTTTTGGGGATATTATTGTGGACACACTGCCGTGTGACCCTACATATATATTTCAAGGCATTTTTGGTGGTGGACACACTGCCGTGTGCCCCTACACTTCGCCATCACACTTCGCAAAACTCACCTTCTGGCAAACGCTCTGCCGTAGGGGTTTTCTTCCAGCTTTTCTTTTGGGAGTGATCTGAAATAATCATACGTTATTTTCAAGCCTTCTTCCCTGCTTACTTTTGGTTCCCACCCAAGCAAATCAATTGCTCTTGTAATGTCGGGTTTTCTTTGTTTAGGATCGTCAGTTGGTAATTCTTTATAGATAATCTTCTGGGTTGTTCCTGTCAGTTTTATAATTTCTTCTGCAAAATCTTTGATAGTAATTTCATCAGGATTACCAATATTCACCGGCTGCGCATAATCACTCAACAGCAACCTGTAAATACCTTCAATCAGATCATCTACATAACAAAAAGAACGTGTTTGTGAACCATCACCGAAAGCCGTTAAGTCTTCGCCACGCAGTGCTTGTCCGATAAATGCCGGAAGTACGCGTCCGTCGTTCAGTCGCATTCTTGGTCCGTAAGTATTAAAGATCCTGACAATGCGTGTTTCAAGATTGTGATAAGTATGGTATGCCATTGTCATAGCTTCCTGAAAACGTTTAGCCTCATCATAAACACCCCTAGGTCCGACAGGATTTACATTTCCCCAGTAATCTTCATTCTGAGGATGCACTTGTGGATCTCCATAAACTTCTGAAGTAGAAGCTACCAGAATTCTGGCTTTTTTTGCTAATGCCAGTCCAAGTAAATTATGCGTACCCAAAGAGCCCACTTTCAATGTCTGAATTGGAATCTTAAGATAATCTATCGGGCTTGCAGGACTTGCAAAGTGCAGGATATAATGCAGTTCACCGGGAACATGCACAAATTTCGAAACATCGTGGTGGTAAAACTGGAAATTCTCGAGATTGAACAAGTGTTCAATATTGTGAAGATCACCTGTTATCAGGTTATCCATTCCGGTTACATGGTAGCCTTCTTTAATAAACCTGTCGCAAAGGTGCGACCCTAAAAAGCCTGCTGCTCCTGTAATTAAAACTCTTTTCATTGTCATGTTATACTATTTATTTCAGGTTTAATTTCCTGAACGCACTCCTATGCAATAATAATTGAAACCTGCCGCTTTCATTTCAGCTGCTTCATAAATATTTCTGCCATCAAATATTACTTTTCCTTTCATCAGTGAAGCTACTTTTTCGAAGTTAGGTGAGCGGAATTCCGGCCATTCGGTAACTACCAAAAGTGCATCGGCATCTTCAACTGCTTCATATTCATCATTCACAAAAGAAATAGTATCACCAAGACTGTGTTTTGCTTCTTCCATAGCAATCGGGTCATAAGCTTTTACTTTACCTCCCGCTTTTAAAATATGGTCGATAATTATCAATGAAGGTGCTTCGCGCATGTCATCAGTTTTTGGTTTAAATGACAGTCCCCACATTGCAAATGTTTTACCGGAAAGATTCTCCCCAAAGTGGGTTTTTACTTTATTAAACAACACAGATTTCTGAGCATCATTCACCTCTTCCACTGCTTTAAGAATACGCATTTCATAGCCATTCTCAGAAGCAGTTTTTACCAATGCTTTCACATCTTTTGGAAAGCAACTTCCACCATAACCTATACCGGGATAAATAAATTTATTACCTATTCTGCCATCGCTTCCAATTCCTTTTCTCACCATATTAACATCGGCACCCATTATTTCACACAGGTTTGCAATGTCATTCATAAAGCTGATTTTGGTAGCCAGCATACTGTTTGCAGCATACTTAGTCATTTCAGCACTTGGCACATCCATAAAAATAATAGGGTGTCCATTTAGAAGAAACGGCTTGTAAAGTTTGCGCATAATTTCTTCTGCATCTTCACTTTCAATACCAATAACAATACGGTCGGGTTTTAGAAAATCTTCAATTGCCGCACCTTCTTTCAGAAACTCAGGGTTAGAGGCCACATCAAATTTAAAATCAACCCCACGCGCATCAAGTGATTCCTGAACAGCTTTTTTAACCTTAGCCGAAGTACCAACCGGCACTGTGCTTTTAGTAACCACCACACCATAACTATTCATGTTTGCACCAATTTCACCTGCAACTGCTAAAACATATTTCAGATCTGCGCTGCCGTCTTCTCCCGGAGGTGTTCCTACCGCAATAAATGCCACATCAGAATCTTTAATACTTTCCGCAAGGTTGCATGAAAAACTAAGTCTGCCTTTTTCTACATTCCTTAAAACCATGTCTTCAAGTCCCGGCTCATAAATAGGAAGAATGCCTTTGTTCAGATTATCGATTTTATTTTTATCAATATCAATGCACACCACATCCATTCCAACTTCCGCAAAGCAGGTTCCTGTAACAAGTCCGACATAACCTGTTCCAATTACTGATATTTTCATTCGTTTATATTTAATTGTTATTGGTTAATGTTTTATTTACTTCCTCAAAAAAAGAAAACACTGTTTGTGTAATATAATTAATCTGCTCAGTGTCCATATCGGTTCCAATTGGCAAACTGACAACACAGCCGCACAGCATCTCTGAAACGGGAAGCGTAATTGACTGGTTGAATGCTTTTTGTTTAAAAACCGGCAAAGGATAATAAACCATTGTTGGTATACCTTTGGTTTCAAGATACTTTTTGAAAGCAGGAATATCCATAGCGCAGGTTTTCAGAGTGTATTGGTGAAAAACATGCGTGGCATTATTTTGTCTTGCAGGAATAGCCAGATTTTGGTGTCCGCTAAATGCTTTATCATAAGCAGCAGCTACGACTTGTCTTTCTGCAATAAATTTGTCTAGATGCTTTAATTTCACTCCCAATATAGCTGCTTGCAAAGTATCCAATCTCGAATTGACACCAACAACATCATGGATATATTTAACCTGCTGACCGTGGTTTGCGATCATTTTAATTTTGGCTGCAAGTTCTTTATCATTAGTATAAACAGCACCGCCATCGCCATAACAACCCAGATTTTTGCTCGGGAAAAACGAAGTAGTTGCAATATGTCCGATAGTACCTGCTTTTTTCACAGTGCCATCGCTGAAAGTATAATTTGCACCAATTGCCTGTGCATTGTCTTCAATTACGTAAAGATTATGTTCAGAAGCAATCTTCATGATCTTTTCCATTTCACAAGGCTGACCGAAAAGGTGAACCGGCGCAATCACTTTGGTTTTAGAAGTAATTGCCGCTTCTATAAGATTTGCATCAATATTAAATGTCTGGTTGTCGGCATCAACAAATACAGGTTTCAACTTAAGCAGCATGCAAACTTCAGCCACTGCGATGTACGAAAATCCTGAAGTAATTACCTCGCTGCCTTCGGGAAGATCCAGTGCCATCAAAGCAATCTGAAGTGCATCAGTACCGTTGGCACAAGGAATAACGTGGTTGCTTTTGAGATATTCTGCAAGTTGCAACGCAAATTGATTTACAGCAGGTCCATTTATAAAAGCACCTGTTGAGGTTACTTCCTGCATGGCAGAATCAATGTCTTTTTTAAGACCCTGATACTGACTTACCAGGTCGACCATGTGTATCTTTCGCATTCCGTTCGTCAAATTGTGCAAAGATATGAAGAATGGTGTATTGGCAAAACTATATCTTTGTGCTAACAACCCGTTTTATGATTCGCAAAATTCTTATACAAAGCCTGATAGTTGCAGTGACACTTCTTACTGCCATTTGCAGTTACGGGCAAAAACAGGCAATTCAGGTTTACAGTTCAAGAAATATCTTTACATTCAATTTCATGTTCGGACAGCAGTTTCCTTTGGCAGATCTGAAAGAAAGATTCGGGAGTTGCCCAACTGTTGGTGTAAGCGTTGCGTATAAAACCCCTTCCAACTGGCAGTTTGAAGCAGGTTTAAGCAGCTTTTATGGCAGCAGAGTAAAAGAAAATACCATGTTTGACAGTCTTACCGGACCATCAGGCGATTTGATAGATGCAAACGGACAGCTTGCGGTAATCAGACTTTATGAAAGAGGTTTCCATGTTTTTGCAGGTGGTGGCAGACTATTTAATTTCGGAAATAACAATCAGAATTCAGGATTACTGTTAACCGGCGGACTGGGCTTTATGCAACATAAAATAAAGTTTACATACTTTAAAGACATCCTTCCACAGCTCGACAAGGACATGTACAAAGGTTATGACAGACTGACTAACGGACTGATGCTAAGACAATGGGTGGGTTACCAGCGCATGGACCCGCATCAAAGATTTAATTTCTTTGTTGGCTTTGAAATATTGGAAGGATTTACTAAAAACCGCCGCTCTCTAAATTACGATACACGTGTCAGAGACAACCGAAACAGACTGGATATGACATTGAGCTTTAAAGTGGGTATTTCAATTGCTTTGTATGGCAATATGGGAAAGAAAAATAAAGTTCTGGAGGAAAAGTTTTTCGATTAATATCTATGCTGTTTCTTTACAATATTGGCATCAGACTTTATGGGGCAGTAGTATTGCTTGCATCATTATCTAACAAAAAAGCAAAGCTGTTTTCTGAAGGTCGTAAAAACTGGAAACTCAAACTTACTGATCAGCTTAAGAACGTTCCTGAAACTAACAGAATATGGTTTCATTGTGCCAGTTTAGGTGAATTTGAACAAGCAAGACCTCTCATAGAAAAGATTACTGAAAAGCATGAAAAACACCCCATTATAGTGAGCTTTTTTTCACCTTCGGGATATGAAATCAGGAAGAATTATTCACTTGCCACTGTTTGTTATCTTCCACTTGACACAAAGAAAAATGCTGAAGATTTTATAGATATTGTAAAGCCCTCGAAAGTGTTTTTTGTAAAATATGAGTTTTGGTATCATTATATCTTAACACTGAGTAAAAGAAACATACCGGTTTATCTTGTTTCTGCAGTTTTCAGGCCTAATCAGGTTTTCTTTAAATGGTATGGAAAGATGTTTTATGGTTTGCTGGAGAAATTCAGAATGATATTTGTTCAAAATGAAGCTTCAGAAATACTTTTGAAAGAACAGGGCGTCGATAATGTAATGTTATCCGGAGACACCCGTTATGACAGGGTTTTGCAAACTGCCGAAGCTTCAGAAAAGAATTACCTGATAGAAAGATTTACCAATAGCGAAAAAACACTGATACTTGGCAGCAGCTGGCCAGAAGAAGAAGATATCCTGATTGAGTTTTTGAAACAAAATATTCACCCATTAAAAGTGATTATTGCCCCTCATGATATTTCTGAAAATCACATCAACAATCTTCTTAAAAAGTTAGACTTAAAGAAGCCGGTACTTTATAGCAAATCATCTTTTATTTCCGATTCTGATATTCTGATACTTGATACTATTGGCCATCTTGCTTCGGCATACAGATATGCAGATATTGCTTTAATTGGCGGCGGTTTCGGGCGCGGACTTCACAATATTTTAGAGCCTGCAGTTTTTGGCATGCCGGTACTATTTGGAAATGACACAGCAAAATATCCTGAAGCCACACTTTCTGTAAAAGCAGGTTTCGGACACAGATTAAATAATGCAGAAGACTTAATAATTCTGATGAAAAAATTTCAGGAAGATGATGCCTTTCTGGTATTAAATAAACATGCCGCAATTACGTTTGTAAAAGAAAATTCAGGCGCAACAGATCTGGTAATCAGGAACTGCTTTTAGATTTTCTTTTCTTTGGCAAAGGCTTCTCTGCTTCCGGCTCTTTTTTATCATACTTATTATAATTAAGATGCATGCCCCAGTATTTCATTTGTTGTAAACACCAGGCCTGCCTTCCTCGGATATAAGGACTTGGAGAAGCAATAGAAAATTTAAGCGGACTGGGCAGGACAATACCCATTAATGCTGCATCAGAAGCAGTTAGCTGCTTTGCTGATTTGTGAAGATAATCCTGAGCCGCAGCCTCACAACCGTAAACACCATCACCAAATTCTATCACATTCAGGTACACAATCATAATCCTTTCTTTACTCCAAAAAGTTTCAATTAGCACAGTAAAATACACTTCAAAAGCCTTGCGGATATAACTTCTTCCAGGCCAAAGGAAAACATTTTTAGCGGTTTGCTGACTGATAGTACTGGCACCTCTTCGTTTTTCCTTACCCTTCTCCTCCATCTTATCATTATATTTTATGGCCTTATCAATAGCACCATAATCAAATCCACTGTGTTTAA
>JACMRS010000256.1 GCA_014376345.1 Bacteroidia bacterium
ATAGAAAAGATATTGCTCAAAGCATTGCTCAGGCATTGGCAATTCGTATTTTATGTGATGATTTAGATAAACGAAATGGTGCAAGTGCCCACAGCTTAAAGGAAGATTTATGTGTAAGCATTCCTAATGTAGATGAACCGGAATTGCTTTTAGCTGCAATAGATAGCACAGCCAAACAATTGGTTACTGCCACAGCAGGTCAATATGTTGACCAAGACACAGTAAGTTCCGATTTTTATATTCGTACTGAAGGCGGTATAAACATTCCTCAATTAATTCGTGACTATGCAGATGAAGTAATCAAAAAAGATATTGACCAAGCAGATCAATACTATTTCGACTTCCTGCAATATGTGTTAGAAATTCAGCAAGATTCTTATCGTTCTGGATTCAAAATTTGGCAGCACTCTTTAGAATGGTTAGATAAAAAGAGTTTCCGTTTAGGATATATCTTTTTTGGAAATCCTAATGAAAGAAGTACCACAGAACCTATACAGCAATACTACATTTTCTTCTGTCCTTTATTCAATACCATCAACAGAAATGATGAATCAGACGAAGTATATTTTGATGTAGCAGGTTTGTCGGATGAATTTAAAGATGTTATTTGTTTATACGGTGCTGCAAAAGCCAAATATGGTTCTGCACCTACCAATCAAAAAGCGTTATTCAGCAGTCAAATTGAGGAATATCATCGTAAGGCCATTTCTTTATTTGATAAAGAATATGCCGATAAAACCAAAGTGATTTATAAAGGCGATAGTAAAACACTAAAATCTTTTCCGCTTCCGGGTGAAGGCTCTACCAAAGAAATGATTTTCCGAATTGTTGCTGCTAAGGTGTTGAATAAAGCCTTTAATGATAAATTCCCTCACTACCCTGGATTTAACGATTTGCAACTTCCATTATCAAAAGATAATTACAGTGGTACAATAGACGCAGCCTTAAAGAAAATTACAAACCCATCCAGTCCCAATAGAAATGGAGAAGCCATTTTAAGCGGACTTGGTTTGTGGAGTGGGCAAAACATCGTAAGCGAACACAGCAAATATGCAGAAAGCATTAAAAATAAAATGAAGGAAGCCGGTGAAGGTTCAGTACTGAACAGATCTGAAATAATATATCCTCATTACGCACCTGCAAACCTTTGGTACTCGGTTGATTTTAATATTGACTACCAGTTGGAGTTTATTGTATTGGCAGCATTGGCATACAAAGGCGATATTGAAATCAATTGGTCAGGAAGTAAAAACCTTGCTGCAACCAATATCGAAACAGTGCTTTCTCTTACCGAAGAAGATTACTTCACCTTCCAACACATCAAGCAGCCACAAGGTATTCCAATAAAAAACCTAAAGGAATTGTTTACTTATTTGGGCTTGCCCGATTATACTTCTGAACTGGAGAAGCCTGAAACTATTAGCAAGATTATTACCGAAGCCAAAACAAAAGCGGAACGAGTAGTAAAAACAAAAGCTACTGTGGCACAAGGTTTAAAATGCCGTAATGTGTCATTACTAAGTGATGCTGATAGTGTGAGTATGAAAACAGAATTGGAAGCTTTAGGCAATATGCTTGATGGCATACAGTCCTACAATTCTTATGGAAAGTTAAAGGCGTTCAAATTTACCGAACAGGAATTAACTACAACTTTCAAGGCATGGCATCATTGTGATTTAGTAGATACACTGCAATCGAAAGCGGAGAAGTTTGAGAAAATGATAGGCTATCTCTACACTGCACAATCTTATGTGGTAGAGCAAGAAAAGCCATTGTTTGATGAAATGAAAACTGCCATTGACCAATTACCCGTAGTATTGGCAAGCAACAAAGAAGCAGACATTAAAAAATATGAGGCATTGCTTAATTCATTAATTGACCGCTATGCCGATTATTACCTAAATCAATACACAAAATGCCGTTTATCGAAGCAAGATGATTTGGCTAAAGTGAGGATATTAGGAAGTGAGAAAAAACGCATTTGCGACATTATCAAAGATTCAGAGTTTATTACAGCTACTGAACATCAAAATTGGTTAAACAGCATTACATCTCTTCGTGA
>JACMRS010000257.1 GCA_014376345.1 Bacteroidia bacterium
ATGCGCCATAAGTTGTACCGGACATGGTGAATTATTTATGCGTTCTGTGGTTGCTTATGATATCAGCTGCCTGATGGAATATAAAGGACTTTCATTAAAAGAAGCCTGCGAAATAGTTGTGATGGAGAAACTTGTAAAAATTAATGGTGAAGGTGGACTTGTTGCAGTAGACAATAAAGGAAATATAGAAATGCCATTTAATTCAGAAGGTATGTACCGAGCTTCTCTGGATATACAAGGCAATACAACGGTTTCAATTTATAAATAATCAGTCTTTAATTTCCCTCATCAGGATTTTATCAATGCGGGCGCCGTCCATATCAATTACTTCCAATTCGTAAGTCAGCCATTTTATCTTATCACCTTCTTTTGGAATGTGTTTCATTTGATGAAGCACCAGCCCACTGATTGTATTAAAATGATATTGTGATGCCAGATCATAAAGATCAAAACTCTGAAGGAAATCATGAAAACTATAAGCGCCATCTATTAACCAGCTGCCATCTTCTCTTTCCTCAAGGGTATACTCATCAGTTCTGAATTCAGAAACGCCACCCACCAAAGCTTCTAACACATCATTCATTGTAATTACACCTTGCATTTGCCCGAATTCATCCATCACAATTCCATAATGAACTTTTGATTCTTTAAATTGTTGCAAAGCATGATAAACATTAGTATGTTCGGTTATAAAATTACCGGGATTTAAGTAATCTGTAAGTTTAAAACCTTCTTTATTAATATGTGCAAACAGATCTTTTAATATAACAACGCCCTTAATGTTATCAGTGTTTTTTTCATAAACAGGATACACTGAGTGAAGCTCTTTATTTACAGACTGCCGGGTACTTTCTGCATCCTGATTTATTTCGAGAAAAGCGATGTCATTTTTATGTGTCATCAGTGAAGTAACTTTTCTGTCGCCAAGATTAAAGACTCGCTCTACAATATCCTGTTCAATTTCCTGAACTTCTCCCCCTTCTGTACCTTCTTTGATTATTGCCTTAATTTCTTCTTCAGTTACTTTGTTTTCTGAAGATGGCTTAATATTAAAAAGTTTGATCAACAAATCCGTTGTAAATGTAAGCAACCAAACAAACGGCGCTGTCATTTTAGTAAGTAACCTCATTGGTCTGGCCACTATCTTTGAAATGGCTTCAGGATTGGTTAATCCGATGCGTTTTGGAAGCAATTCACCCAGTACAAGTGAGAAAAAAGTAATGATAATGACAACAGTAGTAACAGCTATGGGATGCGCATAAGGTTGAAGAAGTGCAATTCCGGTTACAAAAGTTTCAACATCAGAGGTCATTCCTTTACCACTGAAAATACCTGTCAGAATACCAATAAGCGTTATTCCAATTTGTACAGTTGAGAAAAATTTATTGGGAGCATTGGCAGTTTTAAGTGCTGCTTTTGCATTGTTATCTCCACGCTTTGCATCTGCTTCCAGTCTTGTTTTGCGGGCAGAAACCAATGCAATTTCGGACATTGAAAAGACCCCGTTAATCAGGATCAGAATAAGTATAATAAGCAGTTCCAAATGAATCGATTTCTATTTCCACAAAAGTAGTGATTTAAACTTATGGGAAATAAGAATTTAACTTGTTTTAAGGTTGAATTCAATAAAAGTAGCCTGTAAATTAGCTGATTACACTGAAATCATATCAGTATAGCGCACTGTGGCATTATCCTGTCGAATATTCATGACTGAAAGTCTCTCAAAAAAATTACCTTTGCAGCCTTTAAATTAAAATAATAATAAATGGACAGAAATTCCATAGTTGGCCTATCGCTGATCTTCTTAATCTTTATTGGATATATGTATTTTCAGCAACCGGATGCTGCTGAAGTTGCCAGACAGAAGCATTATCAGGATTCTTTACAGATGACTGAAAAGAAAGTTTTTGAAGATGCAAAAATCAAAAACATGACTGAAACAGCCAAACGCGACAGTCTTTTAACCAATGGCGATTCGTTGACACTGGCAACCAAATTTGGTGGCTTTGGCCCAAGTCTTAAAGGAACAGAACTTCTTACAGTTCTGGAAAATGATAATTTGCGCATCACTTTCAGTAACAAAGGCGGACGAATTAAAGAAGTTGAGCTAAAAAAACACAAGCGCTCGAACGGCAAACCATTGATTTTGTTTAATGGTCAGGAATCTAAATACGATTATAATTTTACCACCTCAACAGGTCCGGTAAATACTTCTGATTTTTACTGGCAGGTTCAGAGTGCCGATAAAAACAGCATAATTTTCAAATTGCCTTATAATGATGGCAAATATTTATTACAACAATATACTGTTGAAAGTAATGGTTCATCAAATGTAACTTCTAATTTTTCTGCAGTTGGTATGGATGACATTATCAAACCAAACAGTAAAATTAACTTGTATTGGGCTGTAGATATGCCAAGACAGGAACTTGAAGCTGAAACAGAAAGACCAAAATCAACAATTTATTATAAATATCCAGAAGAAAAAGCAGACTTTGTAAGTGAAACAAGTTTTGAAGAAAAGGTTCTTGAAGAAAATTCAGAATGGGTTTCGTTTAAACAACAATTTTTTAACAGCTCAATAATTATTAAGAATGGATTTGAAAAAGGCAGCAAAGTTAAAACAATGCAGAGTAGAATTTCAGATTCAACACATGTGAAATTATGCGAAGCTGAACTTCATTTACCTTATAACCACACTCCAAATCAATCGTTTGATATGACCTGGTATTTCGGTCCAAATGATTACAAAACAATGAAATTACAAGGGCACGGAATGGAAAGAATTGTGCCACTTGGCTGGGGAATCTTTGGCTGGATCAACAAATGGCTGGTTATCCCTACTTTTGATTTTCTGAGCAAATATATCAGCAGTTTTGGTATTATTATTTTGCTGCTTACGCTGATTATTAAAGTATTGCTTTTCCCACTGGTTTATAAATCATATTTATCAACTGCAAAAATGAAGTTGCTAAAACCAGAGCTTGATAAAATAAAAGAAAAGCATGGTGACAATATGCAAACTGCTCAAATGGATAACCTAAAGCTTTATAAGCAAGCAGGTGTGAGTCCGCTTGGAGGTTGCCTTCCATTACTTCTTCAAATGCCGATTCTGATTGCGATTTTCCAGTTTTTCCCATCATGTTTTGATTTCAGACAACAACCATTTTTATGGGCAGCAGATTTATCGAGGTATGACAGCATTTTAAACCTTGGATTTACAATTCCGTTTTATGGCAACCACGTAAGTTTATTTACATTGTTAATGACTGTGTCTACACTGATTTATACAAGAATGAACAACCAGCTTACAGGCGCTAACAAACAAATGGTTTGGATTAGTTACCTGATGCCAATTATGTTCCTGGGTTTCTTTAATAAGTATCCTGCAGCGTTGAGTTATTACTATTTCCTTGCAAACTGTATTACTTTTCTTCAACAATGGGCTATTAAAAACTTTGTTGATGAAAATAAACTTCACGCGCAGATTGCTGAAAACAAAAGCAAACAGGGAACAGACAAAAAATCAAAGTTTCAGCAGAAACTTGAAGACATGGCTAAGCAAAGACAATTACAGCAGGCGCCAATAAAGAAAAAATAGGATGCAGCTGTTTTTCAGCGACAATATAAGTAGCATAGAAGGCCGGCTGACTGAAGATGAAAGCAGGCATTGCCTTTCGGTGCTGCGCAAAAAAACGGGCGATACCATTCAGGTTATTGATGGCAAAGGTTTTATTTACGATTGTCTTATTTCACAGGATAAAAAAATCTGCGCATTTATTGTACAGCAGGTGCACGAAATAAAACCACTTCGAACATCAAGAATTCACTTAGCGATAGCACCAACTAAAAATGCCGACAGAATAGAATGGCTTCTTGAAAAAGCTATTGAAGCAGGACTGGATGAGATCAGTTTTGTCCATTGCGTGCATTCAGAAAAGCCGCGTGTGAACTCTGAGCGATTAAAAAAGATCGCAGTTTCAGCTATCAAACAAAGCGGACAACCGTATTTGCCTGTTATCAATGAGCTAAGATCTTTCAAAGAATTTATTGCAGCACAACAAAGTGCATCACAAAAACTTATTGCACATTGCAATTCAGAATATCTGCGTACACCATTAAATAATGTACTTTCAGGTTATTCTAAAGATACTTCTGTAACTATTTTAATAGGACCGGAAGGAGATTTTTCTGATAAAGAAATTATGCTTGCAAATGAATCAAAATTTCAAGGTATTTCATTGGGAAATTCAAGACTCAGAACAGAAACTGCCGGATTGTATTCTGTAATGCTCGCAAATGGCATACTTCTGCCTTAAAAAAGACCTTTTTTTGAGGCATTTCATTTTTCATTAAGTTCAGTTTAGTACAAAACTGGTCTGTTTTTCAAGTTTTGCAAAACATTACAAAATTTGGTTAAATCCTTATTTAATAGGTGTTACAGAGCATTTGAGTCCTCCTTTACCAAAAGTGTCCAGAAAATAATACTACCACTTTTGTAAGAAAATCGACCATATATTGAATAGTGTCCCGATGTTATTTTTTTTCTCATTTAGTTTGCTGCATACAATTTTAAATAAGAAAATAAATATGAAAAAAACCCTAATCTTAACATTGTCAGCAGGGCTTTCAATGTTCATCCTTTTCCAGTCATGCAAAAAGGAAAAAAACGAGCAATTAAACAAATCGTTAACGAATTCCTCAAGTGTCTCAGTTCAGGGAGATGCAAAGTTTAAAAATGATGCGGCAGTATTTTATGCAAGAGCCGTTTCTATGGCAGTTGAAAATGCTGATGTAAGACTCTGGCTTAAGAAAAAAGCGCTGGAAGAAGTAGATGGTGATTTTGACATCTTACACAGCATGGTAAAAAATGAGATCGTTTCTAATGGCAGAACCTGGAGTATGATTTTATCTGAAGTATCTGGTCAGTCGATTGATTATTTCACTGTGATATTACCACAGGCTTATCCATCATTGAATATGCTGATACCGGATATTTATTATCCTGAAAACTGGAACACAGCCACTGTGATTCCGGGAGTTACTGCAATTCCGTGTGATATTGATGAGCAGAAAGGCACCATGTTACATATCTATTCAGCACATCCAAATATGGATATAGATTTATTTTCTCATATCGAGCCAAAAGACATGACTATCTGTGTAGGAGAATCAGAGCGTGTGGAAGCATTTACGTTGGGTGAAAAGCCGGATGGAGAATCTAAAAAGATTTTTGAAGATGGGAATTATGTGTTGTATCAAACACTTGGTTTAAGTAAATCATTTTCTCAATCAGACTATAATGAAGAAATATTAAATATTAATGGCAATACTAAAAGAGGTTGTCAAAGAGATAAATCAGGGAAAAAAGACCGCATGATATTGATGAGAGTTAGAAACAATACAAGTGTAAATGAACTAGAAAAATGGTACCAAGGTAAATTAGAACTTGTTTATACTATGATTTATAATTCATCAGGAAACATATTATCAACCGTATCAAATGGCCATGTTTGCGATAGAAGAGCTGTTTGGGATTCTAAATGGATACACCTGGATGCAGAAGGCCCTGGAGATGTATTATTAACCTGGGACAAAAAAGACAAATACGGCGATGTAATGAAATACATTTGGATAGAAGATGATGGTGGTACACCAAAATCAATTCCTATTGAATTAGAATTTAAAAATTCTAGTGGAACAACTATTACATTAAAAACTACAATTCAAAGAAAAAATAGAGACCAGAAAGCAGGGGAATCATTATCTGAATATTGCGACAATGTATATTCAGGAGTTCAGGAACTTACTACAAGTCACATTGGATTTTGTATCGTAATTTAATTAATAATCTAAAAACAAATATAATATTATGAAAAAAATTATTTTAATAGTTGTAATGGCGGCGAGTTCCGTTATTCAATGTAAAGCGTCGGGCCGTGATAGCCTGATCTTAAAAAAATTCGGAGTGTCACTATGTGGTGGTGTTGACAATAAAGCTTTCAAAGGCGCTTTCAGAGGTGAAATTTTTTATAAGCTGAGTCAATTTGTAAGTGCAGGAATATCCTACACTTCAGTGAATCAACTTTCCAGAAAATTTCAGGGAGCTGTTTCATACTTACCAGAAAACGGATTTGGTACATTCCCGGGATACAAATCCTTTAGTGCAATAAATATGCAAGCTTTAGATTTCAATTTACATTTTTCACTTCTGTCATCAACATCAAAACATATAGTAGAACCTTACCTTGGATTTGGTATGAAAAAAGTTAATACTACAAGAATAACAGAAATCAATAAGGAATATGAAATGCGTGTTGATATTCAAAGCAATCTGAGTATTTCGGGAGGTTTAAAATATTCATACAAAATAGCATCAAACCTGGCTTTAGGATTACATTATGGCGTGTACTGGGCAGATTTAGAAACTACGGCTATGTTTGGACCAGATTTAACTGTAAAATTCTAAATTAGATTTCCGGGTGTTATTAAATCACACCCGGAAATTTTTAAAACTTTTAACAATATTCAAAATTAAAAATATACAATCATGAAATTAAAAATCACAACAATCATTATCGCATTAATAATTTGTGCTCAATCAAAAGCATCAGGATTTGACAGTCTTATTATTAGTAAAATGAAAGTGTCATTCAATGCTGGTTTTAATGATCAAAGTCTTAAATGCGGATACAGAGGTGAACTTACCTATACTGTAAATCCGCGATTTGGAATTGGCGTTTCATACACTTCTATAAACACAGGTAATAGTAAATATTATAATGTAAATCTTAGTCAGACTGAAATTTTGGGGAGTTACATTTATAGTTACGACAATTCAAAATATTATCAGGCTACCAATGCACAGGCCATAGATTTAAATTTTCATTTTAACGCACTCAATAATACTTCACGACACATTATTGAGCCTTTTGTTGGCGTAGGATATAAAAAATTTAACAAAGTTTATTTTATCAAAAACTCAGATGAAAAACTTCTTTACCTTAATATTAAAAGTCATGGTGAAATTGCCAAAAGCCTCGGCTTCCGCTACGCCTATAAAGTAACTCAACGTATAACTTTTGGATTAGCTGCTACCTTTATTGACTTTGATGGTGATGGTGCCATTATGTTTGGACCGGAACTCGGAATAAAATTCTAAGTTGTCCCTGCTTAGGCAGATGAAAGCTACGCGGAAGCGTAGCTTTCCCTGTTTAAAAGTGTTTTTAAAATGAATTTAAAAAAAGGGGGAGCAGAGTATATAATTGTCGGGTATGATTTGCCTGCTGGCTTGCAAATCCTGATTAAAATGGCAATTAGCGCTTAAGCGCTTGCAAATTGCAAATTTGCAGTTTTGGTAAGTTAGGATTGCAAATCCTAACTAGCATTGGTTGAGTATGATTTGCCTGCTGGGTATGATTTGCAATCATACCCCGGTTAGTCGATCAATATCATTTATATGATTTTAAATTTTCACAAAATTGCAAATCCAAACAAGCATTGCAAATCCTGATTAAGATGGTAGTTAGCGCTTAGGCGCTTGCAAATTGCAAATTTGCAGTTTTGGTAAGTTAGGATTGCAAATCCTAACTAGCGCATGGTTAGGTAAGATGCGCAATCATACCCTATTACGTCCATCCTGATCCAACAAAAAAATCGATATCAGTAAATAAAATTGTTTCAAAATTTAAATTGAAAATTATTCAGGTTGCTGGGTATGATTTGCAATCATAACCTATTCGCATCAATACTGATCTCGTAATTAATTGACAAAAGAAAATTATTCTGCCGTCAAACCGGCATACAAAAGTCCGGCAATCGCACCTGCCATTTCTTTCCCATCCTCATCAAGTAAGGGGTTGACTTCTGTGATTTCAAAAGCAGCGGTTTTTGGATGGTTCAACAACACTTTGAAAACTGCTTCGCCCTGCTCAAATGTCAGTCCATCTGCAACAGGTGTACCCGTACCTACTGAAACATCCGTATCTAAAGAATCCGCATCAAATGAAATATAAAAAATATCGCAATCCTTTAAATGCTCAAGCGATTGCTCAAGCACTTTTTGCATACCCAGTTTCCTGATATCATCCGTCATAAAATTTTTAACACCAAACTTTCTGATAGTCTCCCACTCCTCTTCCTCGGCATCCCTCACTCCGATAAACACAAGATCTTTAATATCAAACTTTGGCGTCAGCTGATGCACTCCGAGTTTTTTCAGTTCATTCCAATAGTATGCTGCCAGTTCACCCACTTTATTCTTACCATTTTCAGAATTATCAATTCCGGTAAGCGCTGCCAAAGGCATTCCGTGCATATTTCCCGAAGGGGTGGTGTAAGGCGAATGAAGATCTGCATGAGCGTCTATCCAGATAACACCAATACGTTTGTCCTCAAAAGCGTTTTTAAGGCCACTAAGTCCCCCAATTGCGTTGCTGTGGTCGCCAGTAAGTATTATCGGAAAACTATTTGTCTTAAGGACAGATTCAACTTTGTTATTCAACTCTAACATATTGCTAACCAACAAATCAATATTGCGGGCATATTCAATTGAAACATCTGATAAAATTAATTCCTGATTGTTCACTATTTCAACCTTGTCTAATAACATGCCGTGATGTGCCATCATATCACGCACAGCTTCAGGACCACCGCCGGCTCCTTTTTTACCGGCGCCTATTTCAGATTCTGAAAATATATAAGTGATATTCCTGTCAAGTGCAAGCATGAAATTGTTTGTATAAAGTATAAAAGCGTTAATAACACAGTAGTCGCTTTTTCACTGATTATTGCAAAAATCGCTTAAATTTACGAGAAAGCCAAACATGATAATTTCCCAAATTCTGTGAAATATGTAATGCTAAATTAGATTAGTCTAATTTAATTGTTTCAAATATAAAATAATACATACTTTTGTATTAATAATGCAGGGACCGTTTAATAAAGACAAAGGCTGGAGCAAACAAAGTTCAGGCAATTCTCTTCCTGAAGTATTTTCTTCTGTCAAAGTACCTGTAAACGGCGGATTTTGGAAAACTTTATTCGCTTTTGCCGGTCCGGGACTAATGGTTGCCGTTGGTTATATGGATCCGGGCAACTGGGCGACAGATATCGCCGGCGGATCAAAATTTGGTTACACACTCCTATCAGTCATCCTTATTTCTAACATTTTTGCAATGGTGCTTCAGCACCTGTCGCTTAAACTCGGCGTTGTTGCAGAACGGGATCTTGCACAAGCTTGCCGCGACCATTATCCGAGAGCCATAAATTACATCCTATGGGTTTTGTGCGAAATTGCCATTGCCGCCTGTGATCTAGCAGAAGTTATCGGATCTGCAATCGCACTGAATCTTTTATTCGGATTGCCTTTAACGTGGGGAGTTGTTATCACTGCACTCGATGTACTGATAATACTTTATTTCCAGAACAAAGGATTCCGATTTATTGAAACACTTGTAGCCACTCTGATTGTGGTTATTCTCGGATGCTTCATCTTCGAAATTATCAGATCTAAACCTGATACTTTTTCAATGTTACAAGGACTGATTCCTAAAACACAAATCATTTTCGATCCATCCATGCTGTACATTGCAATTGGTATATTAGGAGCCACTGTTATGCCTCACAACCTTTACCTGCACTCCAGCATTGTGCAAACCAGAGATTATCCACGCACACACGAAGGGAAAAAGATGGCAATTAAATTTGCAACTATAGACAGTTCCGCTTCACTTTTTATCGCATTCTTTATTAACGCTGCCATTCTGATTGTAGCTGCAGCCACTTTTCATACCAGCGGCAATATGCATGTGGCCGACATTATGGATGCGCATGAATTATTAACGCCGCTTTTAGGAACCGTTCTGGCAAGCACCTTCTTTGCGATAGCGCTGCTGGCTTCCGGTCAAAATTCTACTCTAACAGGCACACTTGCAGGGCAAATTGTGATGGAAGGATTTCTGAATATCAGACTCAAACCCTGGCAGAGAAGACTCATCACCAGGCTGATTGCAATTATCCCGGCGTTTATAGTTACACTTCTTTATGGCGAAGGAGGCACTACCGATCTGCTGGTTTTAAGCCAGGTAATCCTTTCCATGCAACTCAGTTTTGCAGTTATTCCGCTCGTAATGTTTACAAGCAGCAAGAAAAAAATGGGCGTATTTGTAAACTCTAAAATGCTTCAGTTTTTCACCTGGATAATCACAATAATAATTGTGGTATTGAATGGCTATCTGCTTTACGATACTTTTTTCTAATTAAACTTAACGAAAATTTTTAAGGCATAAAAAAAGCCCGAAGCATAGCCGGGCTTTTAAAAAGGTTAGATTGATTATTATTTAATAAGTCCTCTTTTGATGCTGTCCTGACGCA
>JACMRS010000258.1 GCA_014376345.1 Bacteroidia bacterium
AAGAGCGCAAAACAGAAATCAAACTATTTGATAAGATTGAAACAAATGTAGTAGCGGTTGCAAATCAAAAACTTTTCGCAAATAAGGCTGAAGGATTTGTTGGTTACTCAATGAAGAAAGATGATCAGACTGAATATATCTGCGATTGCTCGGATATTGATGATATCATTGCTTTCAGAAGTGATGGCACTTACCTGGTAAGCAAGGCAAGTGAAAAGCAGTTTATGGGTAAAGACCTTATCTATGTTGATATTTACAGAAAAAATGATGAACGCAAAGTTTACAACGCTGTTTATTTTGACGGAAAATCAAGGGTTTCGTTTGTAAAAAGATTTAATGTGCTCGGTGTTATCAGAGATAAAGAATATGACCTTACTCAGGCAACGCCAAACAGTAAGGTGCTGTATTTTACAGCTAATAATAATAGTGAAGCTGAGAAAATTCATATTCTGCTAAGCAGCATGTCGAGTGCCAAAGTTAAGAGTCTTGAATACGATTTTACAGACCTTGCAATTAAAGGAAAAACTTCAAAAGGAAATGTACTTACAAAACATCCCATCAGAAAAATAGAACTGAAAGAAAAAGGTAAGTCTACATATAAAGGGCGTGACCTTTGGTATGAGCATGAAATCAGCAGATTGAATGTAGACGGACGCGGACAATATCTTGGTGTTTTTGCAAGTGACGATTTGATTTTGGTTATCAGTGCAGATGGTTCTTACGAACTTACCAATAACGAGCTCAGCAACAGATACGAAGGTTCACCAATTATGCTGATTCAGAAATACCATCCCGGTCAGCCTATTAGTGCTATTCATTACGATTCATCATCAAGACATTATTTTGCAAAAAGATTCATAATAGAGACCACTACTCAGAATAAAAAATTCATTTTTATTAATGAAAAGCCAAGTTCAAAATTACTTGTAGTAAGCACTCATGAAAATCCTGAGGTTGAATTGATTACTGTAAATTCTAAGAAAGATAAGATTACAGAAAATATCAGACTTGCAGATTTTATTGAAATTAAAGGCTGGAAAGCGATTGGAAATAAAATCACTTTTGATAATTTCAAATCAGCTAAACTTTTAAGTCCGGTAGTAGGCGAGTGGGAAGAGGAAGAAACTGAGGAAGAAGTTGAAGAAGTTGTAATTGAGGATGCAAAAAAGCCATCCGCGGTTTTAAAATCGGGAATTGAAAAGACTGATAAAAAAGCGAATGATTCAGATAACAGAAGTAAACCTTTTGTTGATGAAAATCTGGATGAGCTGGACGGTCAGAAAAAACTTTTTTAAAGCCTGTAGCTTTGTTTTTTAATTTCTTCAATAAGTGCTGAAAGGGCTTGTTCGCGGTTTAGAATCCTGATATAGGCTCCTTTGCCATTGTTACTCAGTGTTTCAAGAAATGTGAGGGCGGCTGTATTTTTGCCAAAAGCAACTACTGATAGTTTGATGCCTTTTTCTGCATTTTCTGAAGCCATCTGATACATTGCGTCTTCTGTAAATGTTTTATCGTTAAACAAGCCATCTGTAGAAAGGATTACCTGATTGTTTCCATTTTTTATAAAATGTTTACTTGCAGAGTTGAAGGCCATTCTTACACCTTCGGCTCCACGGGAACCTCCGTTTGCAACCAGCTTGTCTATGCAGCTGTCGAGTTTGCCTTTATTTGAGCCACTGATATTTTCTATTGGTACCTTAATGGTACTGGCATAAGTTATTATGGTAATAAAATCCTGCGGTCTTAAAATAGAAATCAGTTGTTTCATAGAGGTTTTAAGGTATTTCAATTTAGTACTGTCTTTCATAGAACCGGAAACATCAATCAGGAAGACAATATTGTTAGACTTGTAAGCAAGACTGCTGAAGCCTGTTGAAGGAATATACATTACTGTAGTGTCAATTGGCACTACTTTTACAATTGGAATTTCAACCGGTACAATAAGGTCCGACTTTTCCAGATAAACTATAAATGTATTGTTTCCCTGCTCAAAGATATTTTCTCCTTTCCAGGGCTTATAGCCGTTATGACTGACGTTAATATTGTATTTTCCATCAGGAACGAGTGCTACATAAGCTTCATTCCCAAAACCATGTCCGCAAGCATAAGTGCCGTTTTTTGAAGTGATACTGACAGTAGCTGTATCTAGTCGCAGGTTTGTTTTAAGGTCTCTGACAACAATAGAAACCGGCACCATTTTTTTAATATCCTCATGGGAAGGTTCAAGACTGGGGCATCTTACAAGGGCAGAGGGATCGAATTCTTTGATTGTTCCTTTGACAGATAGAGTTAAAGGCACATTTGATCCACTGAAAAACAAACTTACAGTTTTAGAAAATCTGCCTTTTCTTTCAGTGTAATATACCAGTCCGATATGAATTGTAGCTCCGGGAGCAATTGCTTTTGAGGAGATAAAAACCTGAATGTCATCAGCAGGAAGGGTAGGCAAAAAAAAGATAGTTTTAGCTGAGCGGTTGGTAAGGTAAAAGTGTGCGGTATCATTTTTCCAGGACTCAACTGCACCAAAATCTACAGAAGTTCTGTCGATTGTGTAGCTTTGAGCGCCTGCTTGTGAGCGAATAAAAAGCAGTATAGCTATGGATAGATTTTTTAGCATTCCTGCAATATTAACGAAAACCGTGCCATAAAAAGTATGGCACAAAAAAAAGCCCCTGTTTAGGGGGCTTTTTTTAATTAAGTTTTTAATTTATGAATGTAAAATATCCGGTTCGTTCATGTCTGCTGTATCACCTTGCCACTGAGCATCTCCAAAGCCAAGTATTAGCCAGCCGATACCTAACATAAGCAATATTGTCATTCCTACTCCTTTTCCAAATTTCAAAGAAATAGAATGATAAATAATTGCAGAAAAAGCAAGCAGAACAATGTTGCAAATTAATGCAATTGCAATATTTCCAGGAAATAATGAAGATGCTAATGCAATACCGATAAATGCAAAAAGCCACCAAACGGGTTTACCGGCCATCTTTAAAATTATAATAAAATTATAAATTGGTACAATTGCAGCCCAACCAGGCTCGCCTGCCTTCTGGAATGTTTTCCAGAGTCCTGCTATAAATACTATTGAAATAGCAAGGGCTATTAACGAAATAATCATTAAATTTTCCATGTTTATATGTATTTTTTTTTCATCAAAGAAATGCAATTTATTTTATTACATCTAATTTTCTTTTTGAACACAATATTAACAATGCTTTTTCGTTATTTTTGAACGTTGAAACAGGCATGATTACCCATGATTTTTATAAATTGATGCAGTTGCCGCGCCACGCGGATGAGCAACTTATAAAGAAAACATACTATAAACTCGCCCTCAAGTACCATCCTGATAAAAACCCTGATGAAAATGCCGACGAGTTTTTCAAAACAGTTACCATGGGTTATCATGTGCTTTCTG
>JACMRS010000259.1 GCA_014376345.1 Bacteroidia bacterium
AAATATTATATCTATAACCAAAATGCAATCGGGGCAAGAATTATGACTGAGAAAGCATTGAAAGTGAATGCTAATAATTTTAAAATGCTTGAAAATGCTGCTGTTTTTGATCAGATGGATGGCAATTTTGAAATAGCTCAGACCAAACTTCAAAAATGTTATGAAGCAACTAAACAAAGCAAATACCAATATAAACTTGCTGAAAATTATGCTCAAATGACTCAATATAAAAGTTCAGACTCAATGCTGAACCTTATTTTAGCTCAGGATTCATCAAAAAATATGATGATGGAAGAAGCTCCAAGAGTTGAAGGTGGTGTTCAGTCTGTCAGACTTCTTGCAAAAGTTTATTTATTAAAAGCAAAAATTGCAAGTCTTGTTTTAGGACCAAAAGATCCAAGAGTTCCTAAATTTCAGAAAGAATATGTAAACCTGTCTTTAAGTATTCAACCAGATTACGAAGAAGCACTTTACATTAAGCAGCAAAATAAGCTTTAAGTTTTTAAAGTCTTGGTTTCCAGGAAACCTCCGGTATATTTTCTGAATGCCCTGCAAATCTTGCAAGTACAAATAAATAATCAGAAAGTCTGTTGAGATATTTGAGAATTAAAGGTTCAATCTGATCTGTTTCACTTAAATGAACAACCAGTCTTTCTGCTCTTCTGCAAACGCAACGTGAAACATGGCATGATGCAATAGATAAAGATCCTGCAGGTAATACAAAGGATTTCAACTCAGGCAGAGTTTCATTCATGCGATCCATTTCTTTTTCAAGAAGTTCAATATCACTTTCGTGAATATCCGGTACAATCATTTTACTTCCAGGAGCAGAGGCCAGTATGCTGCCAATAGTAAACAACCTGTCCTGAATTTCAGATAATATCCGAGCTGAAGCTTCTTCCTCAAAATATGCCATTACCATACCCAGAGTAGAATTCAGTTCATCTACTGTTCCATAACTTTCTATTCGCAGATGGTGCTTTGCAACCCTGTCCCCTCCTATTAATGAAGTTTGACCTGTATCTCCTTTTTTAGTATATATCTTCATTTACACCGCTGTCTTTCCTGCTGCTTCAAACAGTTCATTCTCACTATCCGACTCAATTAATCCATCTCTTAGTCTCACAATACGCTTTGCCTGAAGCGCTATATCCTCTTCATGGGTTACCACAATAATGGTATTGCCACCATTGTGAATGTCTCTGAAAAGAGCCATTATTTCAACAGAAGTTTTAGTATCCAGATTACCTGTTGGCTCATCTGCAAGTAAAATACTTGGATTATTAACAAGTGCTCTTGCTATTGCAACTCTCTGCCTCTGTCCACCGGAAAGCTCATTTGGCTTGTGTTTCATTCTGTCTTTCAATCCAACCTGCTCAAGTACAATCTCTGCCCTTTTCAATCTGTCTGATTTTGAAAAGCCAGCATAAACCAAAGGCAGTGCCACATTTTCTAAAGCCGACAACCGTGGCAAAAGGTTAAAAGTCTGAAATATAAAACCTATCTCTTTGTTTCTAACTGTAGCGAGATCATTTTCACTCATGCGGCTGACATCAATTGAATTCAAAAGATATTTTCCCGTAGAAAACGTATCCAGACATCCCAAAATATTCATGAGAGTTGATTTTCCTGATCCTGAAGGACCCATTAATGCTACATATTCGCCTTTTTCAATTGTTAAGTCAATATGTTTTAATGCATTCACAATTTCATTACCGATTTTGTAAGATTTTGAAATGGAAGTTATATCGAGAAGGTGCTGCATAGCTAAATATTATTGGCCAATAACCTTTGGCACTCTGAAAAAATCACTGTCCTTTTTAGGTGCGTTTTTCAATGCGTCGGCATGACTTACCTCACCGCTGATTACATCCTCTCTTAAATTGTCAACTGTATCTGTCAGATAAATAAGAGGTTCGTAACCTTCAGTATCCAACTCCTTTAACTTTTCGCAAAAACCAAGCATTTTTTCAAGATCAGATTTGATAGCCTCTTTGGCTTCACCACTAAACTCAAGCCTTGCTAGATGTGCAAGCTGATCTATTTTTTCATCTGTGATTTTCATACTTTAATATTCTTTAATTTGTCAGCATCAATTAATAACCTGTTTACAGGGTCAGTTTTTAACTGTTCTTCAATTATAGTGTAAATTTTATCAGTGAGAGCTCCGGCATCATCAGATTTTAGATGTGCGGTTGATACTGTACGATGAATGATAATTTCCATTCTCCCGGGCCTGAAAATATTAGAACCATCATCCGGTAGCATTTTCCAGTTATGCATAAAGGTAACAGGAATGACATCTATACCATTATCAATTGCAAGTCTGAAAGCGCCGGGTTTGAATTTCTTTAGTGCCGGAACCTGCGGACCAATTGTACCTTCAGGAAAAATAACGATGCTTTTGCCTTCCTTAATTCTTTTTGCAGCATCAAGAAATGATTTGTGTGAAGCAGTCATACTTTTTCTGTCTACTGCTATATCAACAGTTCTGAAAAAAATACCAAAAAGCGGAATCTTTGCAAGTTCTGCCTTTGCCATAAACGAGAATGTTTTTGGTGCTATTAATCCAATTGAAATAATATCAAGATAAGAAGAATGGTTAGCAGCATAAATATAAGTTTTGTTCTTATCAGGTTTCTCTTCATAAGTTATTTTAACCCTGATAAATGCAAATAAAACAATAATTCTCGCCCACAGTTTCCTTAGTCTGTTTGCCCATGGGTAAAGCTTTGGTGTAGATAGAAAAATTAAAAAGAATGGATATAATACAATAAATGGAATTGTAAATACCAGAAGAAAATAGATGCCGGCAAGTTTTCTTAAAAACTTCATTATTTAGGTTGTTTAGGCCTTATAATATAAGCTGTGATTGCTGAAACAAAGAGCCCAACAGAAGATGCAGTAAAGATATTTACTCTGAGCTGGTTGCCGTTAGTGAAAAAATCATTCTGATAATATTTTCTGGTTTCTTCAAAATTAGGGAAAGCACTTTTTTTGCTTTCAAGCATTGCCAGTGTGTTTTCCTTTGCCAATAAAATAAGATGGGGTTGATATTTCAGTAAATATAAATACATAAATGAAGTGCCGCAACTAATTATAATTGAAAGCATAAATCCTGAAAAGATGGCTTTACCGATATTGAAACTTGCTGCACCTGATACTGCAACTTTATCAGTATTTTCAGGTTTAAGAAGCAAATCCTTTTTCATGGAGATAAGAAATAACACAATTGCGATAGATGGCAATACGAATTCTTTACACAATAAAAAAATACCGTTTTTTGTTAAATCCTGATAGACTGCATTGGCATAGTAAAGATAAGTAAAGGCAGCAGCTGCGCTTGCAAAAGCGAGTCCGTAAATAAAAAGTTTCTTACTCATAAAATAATAAGTTAATCAATTTGTCTTTGTTAAAGACCGCAAAAGTAATAAACTTATTGCTCTGATGAGGTACCCTGCTCAGATCTTTCCAGATATTCCTCGAAATTATAATCAGGAAGCAAGTCGCTTTTAACGTGGGCAACTGTTTCATTCAGCGCTTCCATAAATTTATTAAAGTCTTCTTTGTAAAGAAAAATCTTATGCTTTACATAATTTCCTTCTTCAAATTTCTTGGTGCTTTCGGTTATTGTGATGAAATAATCATTTCCCTTGGTAGCTTTAACATCAAAAAAATAGGTTCTTTTGCCTGCTCTTACTTTTCTTGAAAAAATCTCGTCTCTGTCGCTTTGGTCTTGCATGATGGTAATCAAATCTTGCTCAAACTTCCATAAAAATAAACATAATATCAAACATTATTTTAAATAAAAGGTTAACATTCATCATTTTATGACTTACAAATGACCAAGTAAGCGATAAATGCATCTTAAAAACAAATTTAAATGTAAAACAAAGATTGAACGGTGTTTAATAAATAATTGCTTAAATTTGTTTTATGAAATTTAAGTTTCTAATTTTAAGTTTTGCCATGTTGTTTTCTGTAAATGTTTTTTCGCAACTTGTGCCGAAAAATACTAATCTGAATGTTGGTGATTCGGTTACACTGAGTAGCTGCCCGGCTAAAGGTTTCAGATATATCGACTATTATTTAAAAACAGGTTTCCCTTATGCATCAGATACTTCGGGATATAAGCAGCATGTGGGAGATGAATTTTATGATTTCTTTTTTACTAATGGTGATTTTGATGCAAAAATACTACCCTGCCGGTTTGCAGGAAAAACCTGTAGAATTATAGGTTTAAAGATTATGGAGGATAAAAAAACCAAAGAAGATATTCGTGTTATTTTTCTGGAACTTGGAAAAAATATGGTTGCCTGGGTAAATTTAGATTTGGCAGCTCAAAGCGGTGAAATATATTTGCAGTAATGGATAATTACGACATTGCCGCAAAGTTGAGTGATTACGCTCAGCTACTTGAACTTTACGACAGCAATACTTTTAAAATCAGATCTTACAGCACAGCTGCTTATAATATTTCTAAAAAGATAAGAGAACCTTTGGGTGAACTTTCTGAAGAAGCACTTCTTGAAATACCTTCTCTTGGTAAAGGATTAGCTGCTAAAGTATATGAAATTGCACAAACCGGAAGTTTTGAAGAACTCAACGACTTGCTGATTTCCACACCGACAGGTGTTCAGGAAATGCTTCATATTAAAGGTATTGGTCCGAAGAAAGTAAGTGTTATCTGGAAAGAATTAGGAATTGATACTGTTGGAGATTTACTTTATGCTTGTCAGGAAAACAGACTGGTTGCAGCCAAAGGTTTCGGATTAAAAACACAGGCTCAAATTATTAAAGATATTGAATACAAAGCGTCGAACAGCGGATTATTTCACTGGGCTAAAGTTGAACCTTTTGTTGTGGCATTATTAGAACTTATCAGAAGTTGTGATGAAGTGGAAGAAGCTGAAGCAGCGGGTGATTTCAGGAGATTAAATGAAAGTATTGATAATGTTGAAATAGTGGCTGCATGCAATAATAGCAGTGCACTTTCAGAATATTTAAAACAGAGCGTGATTACTATTGAGACTGTCGATAAGGATTTCATTAAAATTATTTATGCTGAAATATTGCCTGTGACAATTTATACTGTTCCCCGCCCGCAATATGCCTATGAACTTTTAAAGCACACTGCAACTGAAGAACATTTAACTAAAACAGGATTTACAAATCTTACTGAAACTGCTTTTAATAATGAAGAAGCAATCTATACAACTCTTGGTCTGCCTTATATTTTACCTGAGCTTCGCGAA
>JACMRS010000024.1 GCA_014376345.1 Bacteroidia bacterium
AAGCCAAAGTCCAGGCCGTTGTTTGATAATCTGTACGAGCCATACGGTATGCATCTGCGTAATTTCGTCTTCAGTATAATTTGAAGGATTGTCTATCAAAATTTTAGGGATGACTTCATAATGGCCGCGACTGTGTTTAACAACCTCATTTGTAACCACCGGGAAACCAAGTTTTTTTGATATTTTACCAATGCCTTGCATTACAGGAGTATCCTGACCCATAAATTTAAGCCATTGTGCTGATTGTGGCGAAGAAGGAGTTTGATCACCAACAAGCACTGGCATAATTACTTCATGCCTGTGCTTAATTATTTCAGAAAGTGTATTTGCCATCGAAACTGTAAACCCACCAGTACGGCTGCGTATGTGATTAAAGAAATGTTCGAAAAACACATTGCTAAGCGGTTTGTAAACAACCATAATTCTGCCTGACGCAAAAAATGGAGCAGACTGACAGACAAGCTCCCAATTGGCATAATGACCGAGCACAGCAATAATACTTTGATTTTTGGAATAATAGTCGGAATAAACTGTATTGGCAGGACTAACAAAACTGCGTTTTCTTACATTTTTTTCAGAGATAACCAATAATTTAATTGTTTCCACCATCATGTCGCAAAGGTGTTTATAGAAACCTATTTCTATTTCTTTAAGTCTGATCTGACTATAACCGGGAAAAGCATTTGCAAGATTCTGCCTTACTATTTTTAATCTGTATTTGAAAACCTTGTAAATAAAAAACCTGAGAATATCAGACAGCAAATAAAGCCAAGAAAAAGGCAGAATCGCAATTGAATATAGCAATGGATACCATAGAGCAGCCTGAATATAAAATCCGGCACTTTTTCTGGTTCCTGCTTTCTTATGGTTCATCAGGGCCTTTGGACTGTATTAGTATTATTTAATATATCTGAAATCGTATCCGCTTTTCAATCCGGTAACAAATTCATACATCAGGTCGATTACCTGTTCAACGTCTTTACTGTGAACAGTTTCAACAGTGGTATGCATGTACTTTAATGGTAAAGAAATAAGCGCCGATGGAACACCTTCTCCGGAGTAAGCAAAAGAATCAGTATCAGTGCCGGTTGAGCGGCTTACTGCTGCTCTTTGGTATGGAATTTTTTTCTTTTCAGCCACTTCAATAACCATCTCAAGCAGATTATTCTGAACCGCTGGTCCGTAAGTTAAAACAGGACCTTTTCCGCAGCGTTGATCACCTTGTTTTTTCTTGTCGTACATTGGAGATGTAGTATCATGACAAACATCAGTTATAATTGCTACATCTGGTTTAATTCGTCTAGAAATCATTTCAGCACCTCTTAAACCAATTTCTTCCTGCACTGCGTTTACAATATAAAGACTGAAAGGCAGTTTCTTTTTGTTTTCTTTAATTCTTCTTGCAACTTCTGCAATCATAAATCCACCAATGCGGTTGTCTAAAGCTCTGCCGGTAAAGAACTTACCATTAAGATCCATAAATCCGTCTTCAAAAGTAGCCACAGTGCCAACATGAATACCTAATTTCTCCACCTCTTCGCGACTTTCACAGCCGCAATCGATAAAAATATTATCCGTTGTAGGATGAATGTCTTTTGTGGTATCTCTGACATGTATGGCAGGCCAACCGAAAATACCCTTTACAATGCCTTTTTTAGTGTAAAGATTTACTCTCATACTCGGAGCAATCATGTGATCGCTGCCGCCATTTCGGGTTACGTAAATATAACCGTCATCGGTAATGTATTTCACGAACCATGAAATTTCATCAGCATGAGCCTCAATAACTACTTTATATTTTGCTCCCGGATTAATGATTCCCGCAACACTGCCGTAGCTATCTGAAATATAATCGTCAATATACGGACGGATATAATCCAGCCAGATTTTTTGTCCTGAAGATTCAAATCCAGTGGGAGAGGAGTTGTTAAGATACTCTTCTAAAAACGCTCTGCTTTTTTTATTCATAGTCAATATTAATTACCGGCTATGTTAGTATTAACATAGCCGATTTGCAATGATTTATTAATTATAAAATTACGATTAAATTAATTAGAAAGGAAGATCATCAGCAGCACCTGAGCTGTTGTCTCCTTCGAAAGTTGCCACATCGCCACCAAAGTTTTCCGTATTATTAGGTCGTGGGGTAGGATTGGCAGGAGCAGCTCCACCGACAGCAGCTTCCAGTTTCCATGCTCTGATTTCAGTATACCACTTGCCATTATATTCTTTAGATTCAATATTCAGTGACGCTTTCACAGTGTCACCAATTTTATAATTGTTTAACTCAGCAATTTTATCGCCCCATAAATTCATACATACTTTTTTAGGATATGTTTCAATAGTTTCGATAACGAAATCCTGTTTTTGCCAAGCACCTTTAGCGCTTGTGCCGTTTACTACCGGTAAAGTCAGTATAATTCTTCCTGTTATTTCCATTTTGTTGTTGTCTTAACCGCAAATTAAAGAAAAAAATCTTTAAGGTCATTAACATCTTAAACACAATAACTAACGTAGTTAAAATTTGGATGAAACATCAAAATATTCTACTTTTACACGTAAATATTAAAAGAATGACTGTAATAATCAGATATATCTAAACATTTTGATGAAAAATTTTGTTTTAGCAATTTTACTCTTTATTACAATATCTACTCAAGCGCAGGTTGTAAGAAATTATGCACTTGAAGTAAGTTGCAATTCAACTGTTATAAACGGCTCCCAGTCGCAATTGCTATTCAGTTGGAAATACCGGACACCTGCGGCAGTTACACAAAATGTTTACAAAAAATCAAAAACAGCTTATACCTGGGGCTCTGCATATAAATCTATTCCAAATACAGACAGTACTTTTATAGATACCATTTTAACAGGTAACGCATTTGAATACATGTTTGAAAAAGACACTATGCCAAATGGTTACAGTGCTTATGGTTATATCCTGGCAGGAAGTTTTGTGCCTGCACCAACTTACAGAGGTAAAATTATTATTATTGCTGACAGTACTAATAAAACTTATCTTGATACAGTTTTCAGAACTTTCAGAAATGACCTGATTGGAGATGGATGGAGGATAATGCTTCATTATGTATCGCCATCAACTTCCGTAACGGCAATAAAATCACTTATCGTAACTGATTATCTGCTGGATATGTCAAATGTAAAATCAGTGCTGTTATTTGGTGAAATTTCAGTGCCTTATTCAGGAGATTTTAAAGGATCAGGGGAATTCCCTCCCGATGGCCATACTACTATTTACAGTCCGCCAAGCCACGAAGGCGCATGGCCTGCTGATGCTTATTACGGAGACATGAATGTGACAGCCTGGACAGATATTTCGGTTGTCAATTCACTTGGTGCCCGCTCTCAAAATAACAATTCTATTGGAGATGGTAAGTTTGACCAGACTTACTTGCCAACCTTACTTGAATTGCAGGTTGGCAGAATTGATTTGTCTGATATGACATCTTTTAGTAAATCACAACGTGAACTTTTAAAACAATATCTGAAAAGAGACCATAATTTCAGACATAAATTGTTTTCTGTTACTGAGCGCGGACTAATTGATGATAATTTCGGGGTAATCAGCGGACTTGAAGATGTTGGAAATAATGCATACAGAAACAATTCGCCGACAATTGGTAGTAATTCTACTTCAGCACTTGATTATCTGAGTAATCTGGATAATAATGACTATTTATTCAGTTATGGTTGCGGCGGTGGAAGCTATACAAGTGCCGGAGGTATTGGTACTACCACCAATTTTGCTTCGGGAACGCAATCTGTATTAACGGTTTTCACCTCATTATTTGGCAGTTATTTCGGCGATTGGGATAACACTAACAGTTTTCTCAGAGCACCGCTTGCTGCAGATGGCTATGTATTAACTAGTTGCTGGGCTGGCAGGCCCCATTGGTATTTTCACCACATGGGATTGGGAGAAACAGTAGGTTTCAGTACAATCCGCACCCAAAATAACTACAATACATCAACAGGCGACCTAATTTATCCAAATATTCAGGCATCACCATTAGATATTCATGTGGCTTTAATGGGAGATCCGACTTTAAGGATGCATCCTGTATATACTCCAGCAAATTTAGTTGCCATTCAACAAAACTGCGACAGCAAAGTGCTTTTAAGGTGGACAGCTTCTCAGGATACTGCGGTTCATAACTATCTTATAATGCGCGCAAAACACATTGACAGTTCGTTTTCAATACTTGGAACAACGGCAAATACTTATTATTCTGATTTATCGGCATTGGCATCAAATGTTTATATGGTGAGAGCTTTAAAACTTCAGCAAGGTTTCAGCGGAACTTATTACAATATGAGTCAGGGTTTATTTGATACCGTTGTTTTAAATTATGCTGTACCATTGGTAAATGCAGGAAGAGATACGGCAGTGTGCACTAATCAGCGCGTATTATTAGGAAAGAATCTTTTAAATAATTCATCTGTAATTTATACATGGATGCCGGTTTCCTCATCAAAAGATACTGTTAGCATCAGTGTAACTTCTTCGCTACCTTATTATATTACTGCCACAGACACTCTAAATGGCTGTTTAAAGTCGGATACTGTAAATATAACAGCCAATACACTTCCATTAAATGAGTCGCTTTCATTTAATTATAGTTCTTCTTGTGGTGATACAATTCAGGTATTAAGCACTCAAAACAATCCGAGCACTTATATTTATTCCTGGCAATTTAATGGTGGAAATCCTGCAGTACAAAGTTCTGCAGGACTTTACAATCCATCTACAGTTACTTATAATGCTACAGGATCTTCGGTCATTAAACTGACGGTTAGCAATGGAACGACCGGTTGTTTTAAAATTGATTCTGTCACAAATTTGATTTCATGCATTCCGTTGCCGGTAGAATTAATTTCATTTGAGTGCATTAAAACGATTAATACATTTAAATTAAGCTGGTCTGTTATTGAAGATCTAAATAATAATGGCTATCGTATTGAGCAGAGTGTTGATGGAAGACAATATAAAGCAGTAGGATTTTTGAATTCTGATTTAACAGGATCAGGCAAAAAAGTTGAATATATTTATGATCTAAAGAATTCAGAAAGTAAATATTTCAGAGTCTGGCAAATAAACTTTGATGGTAGAGAAACTCTGATAGGTGAATGTTATAACAATGAAAGGATTAACTTTAATGTTTTACCTAATCCATTTGATTTTGAGTTATTAATTGAACTTGAACATGACAAATTACCAATAAATATCACTTTGTCAGATGCATGCGGCCGACCAGTTTATACTTTATTAAGTCATGACATTAAAACCACCCTAAATACATCACAATTAGTTGCTGGCATCTATCTGTTAAATATTTCGGGTAAAGGATTTAATGAG
>JACMRS010000260.1 GCA_014376345.1 Bacteroidia bacterium
ACCACAATCTAAGCACACTGGGGTATAATCATTTGACAGTAAATCATTCAATCTCTTTTGTATCTCTGGAAGGCGTTCATACACAAATGATTGAAGGAGTATGGTCCCAAGTAAAAGCAATGATAAAAGTTCACCACGGTTGGACAGCAAAAGATTTGCCTGGTCAGTTAGATCAATTTAGTTTTCAAAGAGAATGCAAAGCAAATCATGATAATATTATTTTAGAATTTTTTAAATTACTTCATGTTGTGACGTTTTATTAGAAACAAATAAATATTAGATACATGAAAGAACGAAACAAAAAATACAAAATGGGTGAGTTTGCAGTCAAAAGAGAATACCTTGCCTGACGAAAATCGAATCTGAATTGGCCATAAAGTGAGACAACAAATAACCAGCAGACAAGCCAGTTGAGGCTGATAGAAGCGCTTTTATTTTAATCAGTTCTAAAGAATGATTAGGAGTCAGCGAGACTATGCAGACATCCCATGACAAGGACTCAACGAGGCGTTACCAGACTGACAATTCGAAGTGCGTTCAAGTCAAATTCAGCAAAAACGTGCTTTGAAATAATCAAGATGGAGAAAATAAATGGCTGTGTTGAGGTCATCAAAGAGAAGATAAATTTATCGAATATTCCGAAAAAGATGCGAAAGCTGAATATCGAAAATTTTGAAAAGTTTGCAAACAAATTACCACAGAGTTGCTATAACTCGTACGATGGATACAGTTTTTGCAGGACTGTATTAAATTTAAATATTTCAAAAAATCAATTAGGAAGAAATTTACAATCATTTGCACATGAATTATTTTCAAATGAGATTTATTGGTGGATTTCGTGTGGTAATACAGGATCTAATACCCCAACGCACGATGATCCTTTGGAGATATCGAGAGGATTTTTAGCAGTTATAAAAGGTTTCAAAGTAATGATGGTCTGGTCAAAGTCAAGCGAATATGAGAATCCTGGAGATCAAAAAGAATCATCAAATTGGCTAACGAATATTTCTTTTTAAACACGTCTAAAGGGGATGGATATAAAAATATTTCTTTAGGAACTCTGAAAAAGAAATTTCAAACTTTCAACAAGATTTATAAATATCAAGGAAAGATTATTGAGATAAGGGAAGGTGAAGTCATTACATTTAACGCCTCCCAAAAACATGCTGTCGTTAATTTTGAAGATAATACGATAGCGATATCAGGAGAAATATGGAGGAAAGACAATTCTCAAAAATTTAGAAAAGAATTAGAACAATTAGAAAAGAAGGAGAAATTAAACGGGGACAAAACGGGATCCACCGCTCATTGGGTTTTAGTAAACTATGATAAAATAGAAAGCACTATTAGAGAGAAGAACAAAATTAGCCCAAAACATCATTTATTGAAAAGAAATTTCGTTAAAAATGATATTGATGAGAACGCCAGAACAGAAAAGAAAAGGAAACTATCAAATAAAAAGAAGATTTATAATGTCAGTTCTTTCGAACCGTATTTGGAAAAAGTAAAGAGAAGATCAAATGACTAAATCATAGCTCAGTACACGGGCACTCCAAATTATTAGCAGCATCACGAATTTAAAGGGGTTAAGGTAATGCATGTATGCCGAAATAGAAGAC
>JACMRS010000261.1 GCA_014376345.1 Bacteroidia bacterium
AATTTTTGTGGCCACGTTGTGCAATACTCGCAATTGGAGCCCTTTAGCGGCTTTAATTCAATGTTTTTTGCTTTAAAATAGTCTGTCCATAAGCCATCCGAACCTGTCACTTTCCAGCTTCCACCACCCATTGCAAACACCACAATATCTGCCTTTACATCTACTTCATTTTCCTTTGATAAAAATAAAATCGACTCCTCTTTCCATCCTTTCCACGAAAAGCCGTAATTTATTTTAACGTTTTTCTCCTCGAGTTTTTTCATCATGGCATTTAAAACAGTTACAGGTTTGATACCTTTTAGAGGAAAAACTCTTTTACTGCTTCCCACAAATGTTTCTATTCCGATAGAACTAAACCATTTTACTAATGCTTCATTATCGAATTTTTGAAAAGCCTTTTTAATAAATTCAGGTGCAGTATATTTATTGATGAATTCAACAGAATCTTCAGAGTGTGTAAGGTTTAATCCACCATCACCGGCAACCAGAAATTTTCTTCCGGCAGCTTTGCCTTTTTCATAAATACTGACCTCAAATTTTGTTTCATCAAGATGGGCAGCAAGCATAATTCCGGAAACACCTCCCCCTATTATTGCCACACTGCGTTTAATCATGAAAGTTAGCGGGCAGAAGGTTTCACAAGGCTGTCCGGCGGGTACATCAATTTCATTTTATCTCTTGTAGCAGAGGCCCAGGACAATAAAATAATTTTATCATCAGAGGTCATTTTAGGATGAATCCAGTTATATGATTTTAATGGCATTTCATCATTTTCAATCTCATCAGTAACCTCTTCTAATTTATGAAATTGTTTGTATAAAGGATAAGCTGTAAATTCTGAAAAATTTAAACGCTTTTTCCCTTCTTTTACATGCCCGTCCATCCACCATGCAGCAGGCTGAATTCTTGAATACCATGGATAGTTTGTGTTGTTACTGTGGCAATCATAACAAGATTCTACAAGTATCTTATTTGCTTTGGGTGGTATTGGAAAAACAGTGGCAATATTTTTCAATTCAGAACCAACATTTCTGGCAGGCTGAATAAATTGCATTACGATAAATATTGCTAACAATCCAATCATAATAATCCTGAGTATTTTTTTCGCGGTTGGCATATTAAAATTTTATTATTCTATTTCTATAAACTGATCATGAGCAAAATTAACCACACGCTCATCTACTATTATATCGCGTGGAGTAATTTTATTGGTAAGTGTAATTCCTTCAAGTGTTCTGCATCTGCTAAGCGCCACATACATCTGACCGTGAGCAAATGCACCACCGGCAGTATCTATCACCACTTCATCAAATGTCATACCCTGACTTTTATGAATGGTAATTGCCCAGGCAAGTTTTAATGGAAACTGTTTAAAAGTTCCCAATATTTTACTGCTGATAGTTCTTGAATTACGCTCCCAGACATACGTCTTATTTTCCCATTCTTCCCGGGTCA
Source organism: Bacteroidia bacterium (assembly GCA_014376345.1). Taxonomy (GTDB): domain Bacteria; phylum Bacteroidota; class Bacteroidia; order NS11-12g; family UBA955; genus JACMRS01. Next base: position 1,456 of record JACMRS010000261.1, read on the forward strand.
CTTCTTCAATATTTCCGTTAGTAAGTTTAACTTCTATTTTATCGGGTGCCAGACTGTGAATATGACCGATTGTTCCATTCACCCATTTACCTGTGATTGAATTTTTAATAAACATCACTTGTGCTCCTGTTTTCAATATCAGAATATGATCTGTAGGTAAATTCTTGATATTATAATTGTCAGTAATCACTCCCTGAAAAGCATATTCGGGAGTAGTGATTTTTTCGAGCTGCACATCGTTTATATTTGAGGCTACCTGATTGCGCGTGCAAAGGGTAATGGCATAACTGCTTTGAGAAAATGAAAACGCAGGATTGTGTCTGGCATTCAGTTCTTCGATATGATCCCAGTCGGCTTGATTTAACCTTACTTTATTAAGTAGTGAAATGAAGTTTTTATCCGACTGTCTGTAAACCTTTTTTAATTCGAGACAATGCAGTTTTAGTTCCTTAAAAATATTGGCACTAAAAAAATACGGCGACTTATAATACTGGTTGAACATCATGTATTCAACATCGGTATTACTGACAACAGGTTCAAGCTGAAAAAGGTCGCCAATAAACACAACCTGCTTGCCACCAAAAGGCAGGGCAGCATTGCCACCATTGATTCTCAGCGAATGGTCAATTGCATCAATAAGATCTGCGCGAAGCATTGAAATTTCATCAATAATCAGCGTATCCATGCTTCTGATTATTTTATATTTTTCAGAATACTCAGGATATTTTCTGATTTCTTCATCACCCTGAACCAGCGGCCTGAAAGGAAATCCAAAGAATGAATGAACAGTTTGCCCGCCAACATTAATAGCCGCAATTCCGGTTGGAGCAAGCACTACTTTTTTCTTAAGACTGGTTTTACAAAAATGCCTCAGAAGCGTTGATTTACCTGTTCCAGCTTTACCTGTCAGAAGAAAGCTGTCATTGGTTTGTTCGATACTTTCCAGCACCCGTTTAAAAGCGCTGTTATCAAGATCGGGAATTGTATTTATTGGTAAAGATTGCAAGCATTGCAAAGATAAGCAAAAGCAACTTATTCCGGTTTCCAGATCCAGTTTCCGTTTTTCTTCATGTAGGCAATGGATTCGATTCCTGATGCTCTGATGATTCCGGAAGGTAAAATATTGATAGAAAGATATTCTGCATCTGCCAGAATATTACCATTGATATCAGCAATTCCATAAAGATCAGTAAAACTAGCCAGAGAAACACCTGATTTATTGTAATTATTTATTTTACTGTAAGCTGAAGGAACCACATAAAAACCAAGGGTGTCAATCAGTCCCCAATTGTTATAAAAGTCTTTTACTCTGGCATAGCCATCAACAAAAGGTGCAGCGTCTTTAAATTCTTTTTTGAAAATATTTTCACCATTAACATCCATAAAATAATATCCGGACAATGATCTTGTTAAGATTAATCCATTGCAGATGCCCTCTTTATTATAAAACGCAGGTATATTGAGTCTTGCTCCGGAAACATTAATCAAGGTGCGTTTAGTTCTTAATCCTGATACAATATGACCGTGATTAACATTTGAAGGAGTTTGAAGAACCGGATTAATAATGACATTGCCGTTAACATCAATAAAACCTGTTCCAATAAAAGTTGTAAATGCAGCCAGTCCTTCTTTATATTCCCGCACTTCATTAATACCATTAATCTTTTTTACGACATTAAACAGGCTGTCATAAATTACAAGTTCGCTTCTTTTAAGTGCCAGAATCCGACCATTTTCGTTTAATATAATTTTCCTGTAATCCGGTCGGATCACTACTTTTCCAAATGAATTTATTACTCCGAATTTTTTGTTTTTTCGGACAGTGCACAAACCTTTAGAAGAATATTGTCCTCCCTCTCTGAATTTAAATTTAGTAATAAAGGAGCCTTTTTTATTAATAAATGCGCATTTATCACGACCATTATAAATACATGTAAATCCATTGCAGAAATTATCTCTGATTCTGTAATCTCCTTTAATAATTTCATTACCTGATTCATCGAGAAAACCCGAACCTTCCTTACTTATAAATGTTGCAAGTCCTTCAGAATATTTTCCAATTTTTCTATATTTAAACTCGGAAATTTTTTCAAATTTTTCATTTACAACACCCCATCCACTTCTGATTTTAACAGCAGACAATCCTTCAGAAAACGGCTGTACACGCTGATAAACCGGTGGTTCGTTCAATGCTCCTTCTTTTGTAAATAAATATCTTTTTCTTTTAATTTCAACCCAGGTAACATTCCCAGTCATATTATCTGCTTTGTTAAATAAACGTTTTGAAACAGGTGCTCCCAAAGTGTCGAGATAAGTGTATAACGGATCATAATTTCTCAGCTTTAACAATCCCGAAACATTTCCTTCAAGATATGAAATATCAGAATATTCAAAAGGAATCAGCACTTCATTTGATTCACTAATCAAACCGTATTTTCCCGCCTTGCAGGTTATTGCCCGGCTATTATGATAATTTTCTACGTATGAAAATCTCAATAAAGTATCCTTTATATTATTGTTTTTAATTTTTCCCTGTTTATCAATATAATTCCATTGACCATCTGATAAATAGACTTCGGGTTGTTTTCCGTAATTCTTAATACTTTTCCTTACTAATTCATTAAGATTATCATTGAATCTGGTATTATATACGCTTTTAAATTCATCAACTGTCATAACAGGTTTAGAACCATCGGGTGGTATTAACAAACTCAGATGTCCCTTAATATAAACTCTTGCATATTTGTCTGTAAAATCATCGCAATAAATTATATTGTAGTTTCTAACCTTACCTGTTGCTTTATCTATAAAAACAATTATGCCATCAAGCCTCATTGCTTTAAAAAACTGGCAGGTGCTGTCTTCAAGTGATTTTATGTCAATCATCTGAAACATTGGCCTGGCAATGTATTTCCTTGTTGTCTGATTAACTACACCAAATCTTTCAAATATTTCTAACCCACCTGATAGTGAATTTGAAGTACTTATCTTTCCTTCAAGAGTAACGATTGCAAAATCTTTTTTAATCGTTTTATTTACATTGCTGAACATTGGTTTGATAAGATATCCTGTATCAAATGCCAGTAGTCCCCATTTTCCATTTGAATATTTCCAGATAGTAGGATCGGGTGCAGTTGTATCAGCACTTTTAGCTGTTATTGAAAGTCTGTCGACACTCATTATACTGGTATTGGTAAATTCAGTGCGACTGTCTATTTTTCCGTCCGAAGATATTTCATACATTGTTACAGATTTATCTCCTGTTGCCTTAGCAATTAGTCCTGACATTTCAATTTGCTGATATTTAAACGGAATCACAGTCGTTCCGGCTTTATTTACAGCACCCCATTTTTGAGATTTAGAAGCAACATAAACCGGACCGGTACTTTCACTAATAATATCATATTCTACTTTGAGAATAATATTTCCAAGAGTATCAGAAATTCCGTACAAATTATTCTTTTTAAGTAACAGATACTCGCCGTTTTGAATTGTTATAGACTCAAAACTTTCAGGAAATATTTTTCCATTCGGTCCATATAAATAGCATTCACCATTGCCTGACAATGCCATAGTTTCACCAAGTGCATAATAATCAATTAGCAAAGAATCAAGAATTTTTCCATTTGATAATGATAAAAGTTTTGGCTCTACTGTTTCGTAAACTTTTGCAAAACCGGCATTCAACAGCACTGCCTGATAATATTTAAATCCGGAAAGAAAATTACCTTTTAAATCAGCAATTGCCGTAAGTCCAGATGAATCCTGAACATTAAAATATCCGGGGCCCAGTATTTTAATATCGCGGAACTTTTCTTCAAATATTAATTTACCATTTTCATCTGTCAGCCCTGTCCCGTTCATGCCTTTAACAATAAAAAACTTACCTAACGGATATGGAGGTTCAAAGCATGAGATTTTGAAAAAAATATTTCCTGTTAATGAAATTAGTCCCCAAAGATTTTTATCTTTCACAGCAAAGGCATCAGGACCGGCAGCTATAATTTCGTCAAATTCCGGACCCGTAATTTTCTTACCACCCAGGCTGTTGATTCCCCATTTTTTATTGTCTTTATAAACAATGAAACTATCCTGTAAAAGATTGAAATCTGCAAATTGTGGAATAACAATAGTATTGCCCGATTTGTCGATTACACAATGCCGGTGATTGAGCGAAACTGTTGCAAAACCAATATCATTGAAAGATTGAACTCTGTCATATTTTGCTTCAATTTTTAAAACACCGGCTGAATCAATAAATCCCCAATAATCCCCTTTTTTGGCAGGAAACAATTCCTGAGATTTCAATACAGGATACACCAGTAACATGACAGCAGTTATAGCTGCAGCTTTCATATTCATAATATGTCATTTTATAACGAACCGATGAAATTATCCAACTCCTCAGTATTATTCACATTTTTATAGGTATCTGTCATTTTAAATGTGAAATCATTACCACTCAACTCGCTTTTCCGCAGTTCCTTAAACCTTTCATTTGAAAACACAAAAAGCTGGTTTCCGGGTAATATGGCTATCAGTGTATTTTTTTCATTTGGCTGAAAAGTAAAAGAACATTTACCTTCATTCATGTAATAATTGACAACGGCTTTTTGCTCACCACAAATAAGGTATAAAACAGGATCACCTCCCATCTTTTCAAATCCTTTAAAAGTAAAATTAGCGTTGGTTTGAATCACATTAGGTCTGTTATAAAACCTGTCACAATTGAAAATACCAAACTTGCTGACAGTTAATCTTCTCATCACATTTCCTTGAACCTGTTGTTGTGAAGCAGCTGCAATTCTTTTAACTATTTCAGCATTATAGGTCTTCATTTGTTTATTAAATGTAGCTTCTGCAGCTTTCATATCTTTTCCGAAAAGAACAGGTCTGATTTCAGTTTTAAATGTTTTCTGCTTACCATTCGCTGTGGTTATTGTCGCAGTAAGGTTATAATTAATTGGTGAGCCCTCTTTTTTTACAAGCTCTATGGCGTGTCCGCTGCTTTTATCGAATATCCATTTATTATTTTCAGGATCTTTTGAAGGATCTGTGCCTGCATATTGCCACATAATTGAATTATAAGATGCGAGTTGAGGATATTGGGTTTTGTCAATTTCAAGTGAAAATGTAAATTTGTTGGTCTGGCAGGAAGGATCTTCAGGTTTTTCCATTGAAAGACTTGCCAATACTGCGGCTGAATCAATAGAACACACAACAGGATCAGGCAATTCAACTGCCTTTATCTTTTCAATCCATTCATTTTTTTCTTTGTCATAATAATAGAAATTGAAATCATTATCAGCTTTTGGAGAAACCATATTTACCTGAACAGTTTTATCACTTGCAATTAACACTTCTGTATTTCCTGAAGTGCTTCCTGTCAACTCAAACATGCCTGCAGATTCAAATGGAATTTCTTCATCACCTTGCTTATAAGTCATCGGAATACCACTTGTAATAATTTCCGAGGTCTTTTTAAATTCTCTGTAACCAATTGTTACTGGTGTTGTTATTTTTTCACCTTTCAAATTGCAGAATGAATTTGCCGGAATTACAATACTACCGCCGTTTTCAAGAGTAATTGTCTGATTTATTGTGGGGTCAATTGTAAAAGAAGTAAATGCAATATCATGGCCTGCTATCGGAGGTTTTATTTTGAAGGTTGTAGCTGTTTTCTTTTCCTCAAAGCAGCCGGTTAGAAATAATAGTGACAATAAAACAATGAATAGCGCGGGAGTTTGTTTTGAATTTTTCATAATGTGTAGGGATTAGTATTTTATTTAACGGGTAAATATTTCTTTTATTATACTATAAAGTATAAGTGGTTGAAATAGTTACAGTAAAAAATAAAATATCCTGAAAAATATTCTAAACCTATTGAAAAAAATACATGTAAATATTTTACAAGTACATGCAAACCTAGATTGCTAGCACTTTAATAGCGCACAAAGTTGCACAGATTAAAACTGATACTTATAATCTTAAAGAAATTATCTTACAAAAAATATAAAAAGGCAGTTACTAAAGAACCGATTAAAAAACTCGATAAATTGCAATAAAAACTCAGTCCATAACAGCTTTTGACATTCATATTTTCTTTATGCCTGTATTCATAATAAATGGCTTCAGTAACAAACACAAGGATTTCACCTGCAATCAAAGTTATTAAAAAATATTCTCCACTAATATTGCAAGTCGCCAACCATAAAATTGGAAGTGTAATGCAATTGATGACTAATACAGACTTGAGAACCTGATTTCGGAAAGACAATTTTCGCAAAACAAATGACGCAATAAGATATTCAATTATTAGTGTAATTATCAGAGAAATTACAAACCTGATCCATATAAAATAGGCTGAAGTCAATGTTTCCGACACTTTCAGCTTAGAGTTTTCGAAAGTAATATTATAGTTTGCATTAAATGAACCTTTGGTGAAAACATTGCTGCTATACCAGCCCTTTTCAAATTTTAATACTATTTTATTATAAGGTGAATAATCATAAGCTCTTGACAATATTACTGTTCCGATAGCCATAAAATGTTGTGGACCCGCAGTTTTCAAAGTGTCAAAAGTTTTAAAATCGCTTGATTCACTTTGCAACTGATATCCTTCAATAAGAGTTCCATAAACTGATGTGTCATAATCAATTTTGAAATTCATTGAAGGTTTAGGGCCCATATCTGCCTTGAGAATTGAAGTAACAGAAAGCAGAAATATTAAAATGTATTTAGTCATATAATTATTGATCAGGCGTTATTTTCTATATATAATTTAAGATCGGAAATGGTTTTGTAAATGCCTTTAAAAAAGACATTACGTTGCTTTTCGGCCACATTGCTTAGCAAAGTAGATTTACTGATCAGATTGTCCATCCAGCGCTCACTTTGGGTATTGAAAAATTTATTGGAAGTATGCATGCTGTTAAATGAATTGTAACTGATATAAGTAAATTGCGAGCCATCGGCTTTTACAAGCACACAATTGTTTCCAATCATCAGATCACTGGCATACAACGTGAATTTATGCTTAGTCATACTGCCCTCAGGATTAAATTTATG
>JACMRS010000025.1 GCA_014376345.1 Bacteroidia bacterium
CCGCAGCAGGCCATCACCACATCGGGTTCACTGCCCTCATCGTTACTTGCCCACTGCCATATTCCAATACCTTCAGTACAATGTTTTACAGCTTGCTCCATCGTTAACCACTGTGGAAGTGGATGCTTACCTGCTACCACAACATTTACATAATGTCTGCTGCGCAAACAATGATCAAAAACAGATAAAAGACAATTGGCATCCGGTGGAAGATAAACTCTCACCACATCCGCTTTTTTATTAATTACATGATCCAGAAAACCTGGATCCTGATGCGTAAATCCATTGTGATCCTGCTGCCATACGTGAGATGCTAATAAATAATTAAGAGAAGAAATTTTTCTTCTCCAAGGCAATTCCAATGTTACTTTTAACCACTTTGCATGTTGACTGAACATAGAATCTACAATGCGGATAAATGCTTCATAACTGTTAAAAAAGCCATGTCGTCCTGTAAGTAGATAACCTTCAAGCCAGCCCTCACATTGATGTTCACTCAACATTGAATCAAGAACCTGACCCTGAGGCGCAAGAAACTCATCATTCACTTCCAACTTAGCTCCCCATTGTCTTTCTGTTGCTTCAAACACTGAGCCTAATAAATTTGATACAGTTTCATCAGGACCGAATACACGAAAATTATGTTGATGCAAATTTAGTCTTACAACATCCCTTATAAAATTACCGAGTACCATTGTATCCTGACCCATCACTGCTCCGGGAGCAGTGATTTTCAGAGCATGATCGCGAAAATCAGGCATCACAAGATCATGTAATAGTATGCCGCCATTAGTATGAGAGTTTGAACCCATTCTGCGTGAACCTATTGGTGCTAATTCAGCTAAATCAGCATTAAGTTTGCCATTTTCATCAAATAATTCTTCCGCCTTATAGCTTTTCATCCAGATCTCTAATTTTTCGACATGATCGGGATGCTCTGCATCAACAAGTATCGGAACCTGATGCGAATGAAATGTCCCTTCGTTAGGTATGCCATCTACCTCTTTTGGTCCTGTCCATCCTTTTGGAGAACGTAAAATTATCATTGGCCATCGTGGCCTTATTTCATCATTGTTTTCAATTGCATTCTTTTTAATTCTGTGAATTTCCTCAATAGCTTTATCCATTGCAGTAGCCATTAATTCATGCATTGTCATAGGATCATCTCCATCTACAAAATAAGGAATCCAGCCACAACCTCTGTAAAATTGCTCCAGTTCCTCATGATCTATTCTTGCTAAAATCGTAGGATTGCTGATTTTATAACCGTTCAAATGCAATATAGGCAATACCACTCCGTCGGATACAGGATTAAGAAATTTGTTAGAATGCCATGCCGTTGCTAACGGTCCGGTTTCTGCTTCGCCATCTCCGATTACGCAAGCTATAATTAAACCCGGATTGTCAAAAGCAGCTCCAAATGCGTGACTCAATGAATATCCCAACTCGCCACCTTCATGAATAGAGCCTGGTGTAGAGGGTGCAACGTGACTTGAAATGCCACCTGGAAAAGAAAACTGCTTGAATAATTTCTTAAGTCCTTCTTCATTTTGAGTGATATTTGGATACACTTCGCTCCATGTTCCTTCAAGGTAAACATTACCAACTATAGCTGGTCCACCATGCCCGGGACCGGCGATATAAAACATGTCAAGATCATATTTTTTGATTATACGGTTAAGGTGTACATAAATAAAATTCTGGCCGGGGGTGGTTCCCCAATGTCCAACTACCAAAGGTTTTACATGCTCCAGTTTTAGTGGTTCTTTTAATAATGGATTGTCATAAAGATAAATTTGTCCAACAGAAAGATAATTTGCAGCGCGCCAGTATGCATTCATTTTTTGCAATAATTCGGGCGATAAAGTTCTTGCCCTGACATTAATTATTTCTGTATTCATTGAAATTAAATTTATGGTGTTTAAGTTATATTTGTTTTTTCAGAGTGGAAATCAACAATTGAGCATTGTCTTTTATTCCGAATGATTAATAAAATAATTTCTTTCAAATTATTTAAAAGAAGTAAAATCTGATTATGTAAGTTAAACTTTTGTGAATTTTCCGTATTTTGGATAAGAAGTTTTAATAAATAATTTATTTTAACAACTAATTTCACAGTTCTTATATAATTACTAAAGAAATTCAGGTTTTGGAAATATCAGTGCAATATTGCACTGTTTTATTGGTCTTGAGTCCTTGAATTTACTTCTGCAATGTAGTAAATGAAGAGATTCGAATTATTACATATTTACTACTAATAGTTACGTAGTTCACACTGTAATTATTTAAAAAAATGTAAATTATAAAAATTAAAGTAATGTTTTATAAACGAGTTTGGCAATCATTAATTCTTCATTAGTTTTAATGACATATACTTTTACTTTACTAGTATCTGAGGATATAATAAATTCATTTTTGTTATTTTTACTCTCATCTATCTCTATTCCCAAAAAAAGTAGATTTTTACATATTCCGGAGCGTATTTCAGGTGAATTTTCACCAATGCCACCTGAAAATACCAATCCATCTAACCCCTCCAGAACCGTTGAATATGCACCAATGTATTTTTTTACCTGATAACAGAACAGATCAATGGCTTCTTTAGCACGCACGTCTGTTTCTTCAGATTTCAGCAGTTCTCTCATGTCAGAACTTGTTTCTGAGAGGCCTAACAATCCGGATTGGTGATTAATCAGAGTGTTGAATTGTTTTGGACTTATTTTTTCGTGTTTCATTAAGTATGATACTACGCCTGGATCAAGATCACCGGTTCTGGTACTCATGGGTATGCCGGATATCGGTGTAAAACCCATGCTTGTATCTTTACTTTTGCCGTTTTCTACTGCAGCAAGACTGGCGCCATTGCCTAGGTGCGCTAAAATTAATTTGCCATTTGCTGTTTTATCACCTTCAATACGTTTAAGTTCTTGTAATAAATATGCATATGAAATACCATGAAAACCATAACGCTGAATGCCTTTTTCATAATAACTCCGCGGGATAGTAAGTAACTTTGCAACAGTTGGCATTGAGGTATGGAAGGAAGTATCAAAGCAAGAAATCTGTTTTAAAGTCGGAAAATGTTTTTTAAATATTTCAATTAATTTTATTTCCTGTGGTAAATGCTCAGGATCGAAGTCGCTGATTTCTTTAAGTTCTTTTATTAATTGAGGTGTGATGATTTCAGGCTCCGTATGCTGCATGCCGTGAACAATGCGATGACCGATAGCTAGAACAGAATCAAAGCCTTCTTGCTTTTTAAGCCAGTTAATTAAGAAATCAGTAATTTCATCAGACTTTTTAGACTTAATGTTTACGGTACTTCTTGGTTTGTTTTTAGAATTGGTATAATGCAGTTTTGCATTTTTTGTTCCGATATTTTCTATTTCTCCGGATAATAATAGAATTAATGGTTCTCCTGTTTTATATAAAGAAAATTTTATACTCGAAGAGCCTCCATTAATAGTTAATATGTTTCCTTCTTTAAGCATTATTAAGATTTTCCGGTTTTGTCTGAAGTCCAAAAGTTGCTAAAGTTTTAGAAGTAGTAAGCCAGTCTATATGGTGTATGCTTTTAATGCCTGAATCTGAAGCAATATCTGTAAAAGTTTGCACATCGTCGATATATATTACTTCATGCGATGAAACTTGTGCTAAATCAAGTGCCATCTTAAATATTTTAGGATC
>JACMRS010000262.1 GCA_014376345.1 Bacteroidia bacterium
AGTGTCAATGGTTTCGATTGTTCAGGATTTGTTTATTTTGTCTTTCATCATTTCAATGTTAATGTGCCCCGAAGTTCATCTGAATATAAAAACTATGGCAGGGAAATTCCAATAGATAATGTGCGGAAAGGGGATGTGCTGGTTTTTAAAAGTCCAACCAGAAATGCAATCGGACACGTCGGAATAGTCGTAAAACCCAATGGAACTAAAAGCGAATTCATTCACTCATCATCTGGCAATGAAATGAAGGTGATTATTACCAGTCTTGAAAATGAAGGTTACACACGAAGGTTTGTCAAGGCTGTGAATGTTTTGGGGGATTGAGGGTTTAGGACTTGTAAATTGCTATGCAAATTTGTATAATACCAATAATAATTGAAAAAATTGTAAGAAACAATATCCTATTGGAAACTTTATTGTTGGATTCTGCAACCATTGCCATCATTGATGCTATTCTTTTTTGAGCTATATTATTATTTTCTAATGCCCTTCTATCATTTCTATGTGTTTCTTCATGAATATCTGATAATAATTGTTCTATAGGTTTTTTTAAATCTTCCTTAGCTTCTTTCTCTGCATCTGGTCTGGTGTAGTTTTGATTTTCCATATAATTGAATTTATTTTTAGAACAAAAATAACGATTAAATGAGTTAACTATCAGGATTTGCTTTTCTTAAGTCTGATTTTTCTCTGGCATCTTACATTTTTTCATAAGTATTCAACAAGTCAAGCATTGCCCTTACTCTTAGACTTTAGGTTTTTAATTTTTTCACTCGTTTTCGTTTCTTTATTTATAGCACGTAGCTAAATTAAACGAATGTTGATTCAGCAAAAAAAACAATCCTATATTTTCATGCACTACTTATCCGAAGCAGATTCTACATCAAAAAAAAATCGGAATAACGAAGAAAACTTCAATTATTCCGATTTAGTAGTCCCAAGGGGAGTCGAACCCCTCTTACCAGGATGAAAACCTGGTGTCCTAACCGATAGACGATGGGACCTTCTTTTTGGGACTGCAAAATTAGCTTATTTTTCATTCCACGCAAATTTTTTTCAATATTTTTTAAAATGAAGTGGTTTTAACCCTAAATATCAATGAAATCAGTGGGTTTTGCTTTAATTGTTTAATTTAGCAGCTTAATTTGAAATGGTAATATGATGGATGAAGACAGGAGATTTGTAATTATTGAAGATCCAAATATTTGCTACTGGTGTGAAAATCGAGTAAAAAATACTGAAGAAAGTTGCTTTAGCTGCGGATTTCCCCAGAGAGCAGGGGAGTGGGAGCAAAGAGGATGGCTGGGTAAAGCACGTAAAGATAAAAAAGATTACGAGGTAAACCTGAAATGGGCCAGAACTGTGTTGTTTGTAATTGCTATTTATTACCTGGTTGCAGGCTTTATTGAATATGTATACAGTAACAGCGATCTTACTGTAGGCTTTGCCGGCAGTTCTATCGTATTAGTATTTGTGTCGCTTGGTATCTGGGCGCGCAAAAATCTATATACGCCCTTGTTAATAGGTTTTGTGCTCTTTATTATTTTACTGATTCTTCCTGCTTTAGATGACCCCATGGCTATTTTTAGAGGAGTGATAATTAAAATAATTTTGGTAACTTCCTATATTAAAAGTCTGAAATTTGCCCGCACAGTAAGAAATAAAAGAGAAATTGACCTGGATATTTTACATGATGAATGATATTAAATGGTGAAGATATATTTATGAATAAAACAAAAAAGGCCCCGTTTAGGGCCTTTTTATCTGAGTTATTAAAAATATTATCTGGTAATCACAACCTTTTCAGATTTTACCAAACCTTCCATATTGATATTGATAAAATAAAGTCCGGCTGCAAGTTCTGTAGTATTTAATACAATATTACCGTTTTCATTTGCCGCAACAACATTCATAACATTTCCAAGACAATCAGAAATTGTTACATCTGCAGAATTAATATCTTCTCCATTGATTGTGATTTTATCTTTTGCCGGATTTGGATAGATAACTATCTTAGAAACAGTATTGAAATTAACTGTTTTGTTATAAGAATAAACACTTTTACCATCAACATCAGTTTGTTTGAGTCTGTAAAATGAGATGCCTTCAATCGGACGTGCATCTGTTTCAGTGTAATTAAGGATAGTACTGCTGTTCATTCCACCTTTCACAGTTTTGATTGTTTGCCAGTTTGTTCCGTCTGCAGAGCGTTCTATGCTGAATGATAGGTTGTTGGTTTCCTCAACTGTTGTCCACTGAAGTACTATGTTAGATTCTTTTTGCTGTGCAGTAAAACTCATCAGACTTACCGGAAGCGGCACTGGTGCAGCACAAGTAATAGTTTGAGGAGGTATACCTGGACCTTGAATACTTACATAATAAGCATTACAAGAAAGTGAGGAAGTAGTTGCAGTGTTGCAATCCGAAACTGATCTCCAAGGATTTGACTGACTTGTTACAGTGCCTTTTCCACCACTCAATGGTAGTTGGAAAAAGTTGCCTTGTGTGCCACACATCAGGCTTGCTTGCAACGTATTAAGTTTAGCCGGGATATTAGTTCCGCTAAATGTAATATCATAAGTAGTGTTGATGTTATAGTTATAACCCCATTGACAAGTTGATGGTGCAACAACACCAACAGGAGTTAAATTTATGTGAACTGTGTAACCGCTGTTAGAAACAACATTGATAGAGCATTGGCTTTTTACATTAAGGAAAGAAAGTGAAAATGCAAGAGTTAGAAAAAATTTGTTCATATTGATTTTTTTTAAATTTTATGATACAAAACTAATGTTAACGGGCATTTTGAAGTTTCAAAATTCGATGAGCACTGAAATAAATACAGAAAAACGGCTTGTATAATTCGATGAACGGAAATTTGGTAGATGTTTCAACATACAATTTAGATGCAACATTTATTTTAAATATAAAGTAGTATTTTGCGACCTCATGAAGCAGCATTCTGCAAGAATAGGATCGATTGATCTTTTAAGAGGATTGGTTATGGCGCTAATGGCGCTGGATCATACCCGTGATTTCTTTCATAGCAATATTGGTGGGCATGATCCTTTGGATCTTGACTTTACTACGCCTGCTCATTTTATGACAAGGTGGATTACACATTATTGTGCACCCGTATTTGTATTTCTAGCAGGTATGTCGGCTTATTTATCGGGACTAAAAAGAAGCAAAGCCGATTTGAGTCGTTTTTTAATAACACGTGGATTATGGCTTGTTGTTGTCGAAATAACAGTAGTTACTTTTGGCTGGACATTTAATCCTGCATATCCTGTTCTGCTTTTACAAGTAATCTGGGCAATCGGTATAAGTATGGTAGCTTTGGGAATTGCAGTACAGTTGCCGTATAAATATATTTTAGTAATTGCCATTATAATAATTGCAGGTCATAATTTACTCGATTATCCTGAAGCTTCACATACAGGGTCATTTAGTTTTATCTGGGATGTTTTACACCATGGAAGGTTTTCTTTTTTTCCTTACTTGGAAGGTCACAATCTTGTTGTGGTTTATCCTGTAATACCATGGATTGGTATCATTCTTATTGGATACTGCTTTGGAAAATTATATGAACCGGATTTTGATGTATCTGAAAGAAAAAAAATTCTGCTTTACAGCGGTTTAGGAATGATCTGTTTCTTTATTATACTTCGTTTATTAAACAGTTACGGAAATCCGTTTCATTGGGAAACACAAAAAAGTGTTTTGTTTACATTGTTTTCTTTTGTAGATGTCTGTAAATACCCGCCTTCGTTATTATTTACATGTCTTACAATCGGTCCGGCATTAGTTTTTTTGGCTTTTTCTGAAAATATAAAAAGCAGACTATCTCAAGTATTGACAGTATTCGGCAAGGTGCCTTTCTTCTATTACATTTTGCATATTTATATTATTCACATTGGAGCCGTAATCCTGTTTTATGCATCTGGGTATACTTCGGCAGATATAGGTGGTGCCTCAGCATTGTTTTTATTTAAACCTAACGGAATGGGATTCAATCTTGTCGGTGTTTATTTAATCTGGTTGCTTTTATTGGTGATACTTTATTATCCCTGTAAATGGTTTGCAGGGTATAAATCGCGGCATGAAAAAGCCTGGTTGAGCTATCTGTAAAAATAAAATGACCACTTATGTAAGTTTTTCGACCACTTTTGTTTCAAAGGGCAGTTGTTAAATAAATTGTATTTAGGTTTGTATAAACTTAAACCATTTATTTATGAATATCCTTAATTTTAATTTTCAGAATGTGCTTATCAGCACCAAAGAAATCGGTCACATTAAAGAAGGCTTGGAACGTGTAAAAACACTTCTGCCTGTATCTTTTAATCTAAGCGAGCAACAAAGAGAAGCCTTGCCTGCTATCAGTTCCGACAACAGAATGTTTGTTCATGATGCGCTTGCAATTGCTTCTTCTGCTCCAATCTACCTTCCCGGTTATATTTCAATTTCGGGAATGCAGAAGGAACTTTTGCTTTTCGATCAGCTTGAAGAGTTGTCTGCATTATCGCAGGCACTTACTGAAAAGCTGGAAGATCTTAAATTGCTTGCCGGTGGCGAAGCGTTTGCAGGAGCACTTACTGTTTTTAAACTTGTTGAATTTTCTTTTAATTCGGGAATACAAGAATCAGCAGAAACTTATAAAAAACTTCAGGAGCAATTTAAACCACCGTTTATTAACTCTTGAAAGTATCAGTAAATTTCTTTTTGATAAGTTACAACTGACTTTTATTTTCTCTGATTACGTGAAAGTTTAAAATAATTTTAAATTTGTTGCCTGAGGATTGCACTATTGACACTTGAAGAGTTATATCATAAACACAAAAAACAAGTGTATAATCTGGCGCTTCATTATGTTCAGAACATTGAGGAGGCACAAGAGATAACTCAGGATGTTTTTGTTTCTTTAAATAATGGACTTGAAAAGTTCAGGGAGGATTCTTCTATTGATACCTGGATATACAGAATTACAATCAATAAGTCGCTCGATTACATAAAAGCTAAAAACAGAAAGAAGCGTTCAGGGTTTTTAGTTTCTTTATTTAACAATATTTCAGATCAGTTAAGTTACTCAGATTTCGATCATCCGGGTGTTTTAATGGAACAGAAAGAAGCAGTGCAAAGTATATTCTTTCATATCAACAAACTTCCGGCAAATCAGAAAACAGTTTTGATTTTGAGTAAAATAGAAAGTAAAAGTCAAAGGGAAATTGCTGAAATTTTGGGAATAAGTCTAAAAGCAGTTGAGTCGCTGTTGCAACGTGCAAAAACAAGTCTGTTAAATAAATTAAAACCAAACGAAGGATAATGAAAAAACAATCGTCTAATATCAAACAAGTCATGGATAATCAAAATGCCGATATTTTTTTAAAGCCTTTGGAAAGTATTGTGGTTGCTGATGCTCCTGAGTTTTTGTTTGCAAGAATTGCGAATGCAATAACATTTGAGAATTCTGAAAAAGTTTCATTTAGTAAGAGCTTATTAGCTTATACCGGTGTTTGCATCGTCATAATTTTAAACTTTTACTTTATAAAAAGAAGTGAGAAAAACAATATTAAAAGCATCAATATTGTGAATGAATTAAATATTTCAACCGATAATAGTTTTTATAAATGAGCAGAGTCAGACTTTTAAGTATCGTCGCAATCGGATTATTACTTGCAAATATATTGCTGGTTTCTTACATCGTTTTTCGCAAACCCGGAAGACCACCTCATGAAAGTCCCAAAGAAATAATTATAGAAAGATTGCATTTCAGTAACACTCAGGTAAATGAATATAACAAGTTAATTTCATGGCATAGAAGCGAGATTGATAAAAGTGATTTTGATATGATGCATCTTAAAGATCAGCTTTACCATTGTCTTTCATCAAATGAAAATTCAACTAAAAAGGATTCGGTTTTGACAGAGATTGGGAAGTTACAGATGAGGATAGAGCAAATTCATTATAAACATTTTGAAGATTTGAAAAAAATCTGTACTGTTGAACAGCTACCAAACTTTGAAAATTTGCTTAATGATATGAGCCATATATTTTCTAAACCAAAAGGGGAGCCGCGCAAATAATGAAGCGGATAGTGGTAGTGTTCTTAACTTTTATTCTGTGTCAGTCTTTCACAAAAAATGAAGAGACAGGGTTGAAAATTATTATAAAACCGGTTTTTGGAAACTCAGTCTTTTCAATTGACAGCTTTTATTCTTCACATAAATGTGGACGTGTCAAAATTGACAGACTTAAATTTTATATTTCAGGAATTTCATTGTACAAAAGTGGTTCTCTGGTTTTCAATGATTCTGATTTTTATTTATTAGATGCCTCAGATTTTTCGTCATTTTCATTGCCTGTCAATATTCCGTCAGATTTGCAATATGATAAAGTGAAGTTTAATGTTGGAGTAGATAGTTTAACCAATGTTTCA
>JACMRS010000263.1 GCA_014376345.1 Bacteroidia bacterium
ACCATCCGGCGATACCATACTGATATCAGGTGCCATCGATCCTATTGCAGTTGGAGCCTCAACGTCGTATTTTAATTTTATTTCTTTAAAATAAGCTGAATTAGGATTCTCTACAAGTAATTTTTTGTAAATGGCCTCTATTTCCGGAAATTCCGGCTCTTCTACAAAATTTAGAAGTATAAAATAAGAAGTAAGTCCGCTTTTTGAATTGAGAATTGATTCTTTAATATGATTTGTACTAACATCTCTTGCCTGATAATACTGCTGTTCTAGGGCGTATTTCTGATCTTCACTCAACTCTGCTCCTGAATTAAATACACCCTCTATATCACCCACAGCTTTTGAATATTGAGTTTGATTAACAAGAAAGTTTTTAATCTCATGTGATTTTTCAAATCCAATACCGCTCAATTCGTAGTTTAAACCTGTTGTGTATGGAAGAATTAAAAGATTTGTATTCATGTCTTTAGTAATAACCAAAGGAATAAATCCATTTTTACTGTATTGAAGATACATAATCTTTTCGTTTTCAATTGTGCCTTTAAAAATAAATTTTCCTGCAGTATCAGTATAACATGAATCAATAACCTTTAATGAATTTGCCACGAATTCATTAAGTACAACAAAATGATTCGGCATATCTTCTATGCGACCATTTACAGTATATTTTACAGGAACAGTTTTGACAACTTTAGTAGTTTTTGATGGTTTTTTAGCTTTATCCGACTGTGCTTCAGCACTGTTAAATAAAGCAATTGCGATAAGCGAAACTAAGAGATATGATTTAATTAAGGAATTCATCTATTTTTGAAAATTAAACAAAGATGACGAATATTTCTGACTTTATAACTTTGCATTCGGTTAAATTACCATATTATGTTATAAATTCATCAATAGATCATCTAATAATAATATCATTTTGAACAAACAACTTAAAGAAGAAATATTAAGGGTACTCACAGAAGCCGGTGGAAAAGCGATGAACCCAAAACAAATTTATGCCAAAGGTGAATTTGTGCTTGATTTAAATGCAAAAGATTTGCTTCCCGCACTTGAACAACTTGCTTCTGAAAAACTACTCATTCAGGCTGATAAAGGTCGCTTTATGATTCCAATGCCAGCGCATTCTTATACAGGTAAAATTGAGATAACACGTGCCGGTGCCGGTTATCTTGTGATGGATGAAGGCGAAGATATATTTATAGAACAACACAATACCCAGCATGCTATGCACAATGATATTGTTGAGGTTGTTGTCAATAAAGGCCATGGCAGGAAACAAATGCAAGGCAAAGTAGTGCGTATAATCAGTCGTGCTAAAACTAACTTTACAGGTATTTTTGTTCAGAAAGGAAATCTGAATTTTGTTGTTCCGGATGATAAAAGACTTTCAAAAGATATAATTATTCCGGCAAATACAATTAAAGGAACTGTCGGTCGTGATATGAAGGTGATTGCTGAAATAACAGGCTGGCCAAAAGGTTCGGGAAATCCGGAAGGACGTATTTTACAGATACTTGGTGCCGCCGGAGAAAATGAAACTGAGATGAATGCCATTGTCAGCGAGTTTGGTTTTGCATCCGATTTCACTGATGCAGTAAAAGCTGAGGCTGATACTTTCGGCACTAAAATTTCTGCAGATGATTTAAAAGATCGTGAAGATTACAGAAAGATATTGACTTTTACTATTGATCCTGAAACAGCGAAAGATTTTGATGATGCTCTTTCCTGGCGCATCTTAGATAATGGCAATTACGAAATAGGTGTGCACATTGCAGATGTCAGTCATTATGTTAAACCAAACACAGAAATTGACAAAGAAGCTTATGTTCGTGCAACTTCTGTTTATCTTGTCGACAGGGTGATTCCGATGTTACCACACAATTTGAGTGATAATTTATGTTCACTTGTTCCACAGCAGGACAGACTGACATTTGCTGTGTTATTTGAAATTGATGCCGACTTTAAAGTCGTTAAATACAGGTTTGCAAAGAGTGTAATTTATTCTGATGTGCGTTTCAGTTATGAGCAAGCGCAGGATATTCTTGAAATGAAAAGTGAATTTCCTGTTGTTAAGGGTATTGATACAAAAGATGTGTTAGCAAAATTGAATGAGATGGCGAAACATTATCAAAAACTCAGATTCGACCATGGCAGCATTGCTTTTGAAAGTGTTGAATACCGTTTTGTTCTCGATGAAAAAGGAAAGCCAATCGGCCTGACTACTAAAGTAAGAAAGGATACGCATAAGCTGATTGAAGAATTTATGCTGATGGCGAATAAAACTGTTGCTCAGTATGTGTATGGAAATAAAGAACAGAAAGGTCCGAGAAGACCATTTATATACCGGACACACGATTCTCCGGCAGAATCTAAGTTACTTGATTTGAAAAATTTTGCTTCTAAATGGGGTTATAAAATTCAAATTGAAAATGACAATGTAGTAAGGAAATCTATCAATGAACTTTCGAAAGCTATTGAAGGGAAACCTGAGCAAGGCGTGTTGCAGCAAATGAGTATCCGAAGCATGGCTAAGGCTATTTATACAACAGATCATCCAAGTCATTTCGGACTGGCATTTGACTATTATTCACATTTCACCTCTCCTATCAGGCGCTATCCTGATTTGATTGCTCATAGATTATTGTTTGCTTATATCAACGGCAGAACGATGCAGGAAGAAGTTGGCTGGACAGAAAGCAAGTTGATTGATGCTGCAAAACATTGTAGTAATATGGAGCAGAAAGCTTCGGAAGCTGAGCGTGCTTCAATCAAATACAAGCAAGCCGAATATATGCAGGATCATGTTGGTGAAGTATTCGATGCTGTGATTACCGGTGTTACCGATTTCGGTATTTTTGCAGAGATAATAGAAAACAAATGTGAAGGCATGATCAGATTGAATTCATTGAAAGACGATCAGTATGATTTTGATTCGGTGAATATGCAGGTTACGGGTAGGTTTTCTTTCAAGAAATATAAGCTTGGTGATACAGTGAAAGTACTGGTAAAAGCTGCGAGTGCATTAAGCAGAACAATAGATTTGCAGATGGTAGAATCAGGAAGTGGTTTTCCTAAGCAAAAGCGCAGCGGCGGAGTGCGCAACGGTTTCAGAATAGATCCAAAGAAGAAAAACAGGAGATAAGGACAATTTCTGATTTCTGATTTCTGATTTTTCGATTTCTGATTTGATGATGTAGGGGCACACGGCAGTGTGTCCAAACTGCGATAACATTTGGTTTGCGTTTTATGATTGGAAATATTAGAATTAAATTATTGAATTAGGCATTTAGTTAATAATCATTTTATAAGGATAAGGTCCTTGTTTCATCATTCTACTTATTAGATTTTCAAATAGGTTCACTTTCATATTACTTCTGTTGAAACGATATGTATACTCGTCAATGTAAGCCTGTAGGTGGTTTGCATGATGATTTATACCTCTTAACCAACTTTTGAATCCCATAATTGCTCGATGTAAATCAGGAAAATATTTACCTTTTTTGCCGGATACTTCTTGATGTAAATTTTTGAAATCTTTTTTCAATGGCGCATAGCCAGGCCATTTGTCCGTTTTTATTTCAGCATCAGGCTCAATGGTGGTTTGCATGAATTTTCGCAGTTCTTTTGAACTACTGTTTTTGATTACTTTACCATATAATCTGCTTATACCTTTTCCCTTTCTTTCAACAGCAAACACAACTAATTTTTTCTTATTATTCTTTCTTCCAACAACACCTTCTTCTTGTCCTCCAACAACAGTTTCATCAACTTCAACCTTGCCTGAAATTTTAAAACTACCACTGCTTTGCATAGCATTCATAACCTTATGTTTAAATAACCAGCAAGTTTTCTGTCTTAAACCTAATTTTCTACTCAACTCCGTACTAGCAATGCCTTTGCTATTTGTGCTGATATAGT
>JACMRS010000264.1 GCA_014376345.1 Bacteroidia bacterium
AATTCGAAAGTTTTAAAGATCCATTAATAATTATGTTAACTGTTCCACTTGCAATTGCAGGTGCTGTTTTTTCACTTTGGTATTTTAACCAAACACTAAATATTTTTAGTGAGATCGGAATTATTATGCTTATTGGTCTGGTTACAAAAAACGGAATTTTAATTGTTGAATTTGCAAACCAGTTGCGTGAAAAAGGTGTTGAAAAAACACAAGCAATTAAGGAAGCATCAGTAGCAAGGCTTCGACCAATACTTATGACAAGTCTTGCAACTTCACTTGGCGCTTTGCCTATTGCTGCTGCATTTGGTGCAGCATCTCAAAGTAGAACAGGAATGGGAATTGTAGTAATTGGCGGACTGCTTTTCTCTCTTATTCTGACATTGTTTGTAATACCTGCTATGTACTTATATATCTCTAAAAAGAAAATTCATCATGAAGAAGCTAAAGCTTAATATTGTTTTAATTTTAACCCTTTGCTTTTCTAATATAAAAGCACAAACTGTCATCACATTGCAGGCTGCAATTGATACTGCATTGTACAATAATCTCGGATTGAGAATCAGCAGAAATGAAGCTGAAATTGCAGATAACAATGCAACAAGGGCTAATGCAGGACAGCTGCCATCTGTTGGTATTGTGGCAGGAACAACGCAATCTAATACCAATCTGACACAGGTTTATAGCACCGGTGGCGAGTTGAATAAAACCGGCGTAATAAATAAGACTTATAACGGTCAGCTCGGCTTAACCTGGACGCTTTTTGATGGCACCCGAATGTTTGCTACTTATGAAAAATTGCAGGTCTTAAAAAATATGGGAGATCTGAATGTGCAAATGCGCACTGAAGAACTGATTTCTGATGTTACCAATTCCTACAGCAATATGGTAAGACAAAAATTATTGTTACAAGGCACAAAAAATAATATTACTGTTTATCAGGAAAGAGTGAAACTTTCCAATACCAGAGTTGAGATAGGTAAAGCTGCACGAACAGAATTTCTTCAGGCTTCTGTCGATTTAAATTCACAGAACAACAATCTTGCTATGCAGGAAACTTCGTATAAAAATTCTGCTGTTGAATTAAACAGGTTAATGATGCGTCCACCCGCTGCGCTTTTTGATGTTACTGACAGTCTTGAAATTACACCGTCAATAGAACTTGAAAGTCTTTTATCAAAGATAGAAAATGGCAACAGGCAATTGCAGCAATTGCGAATGACACAACAACAGCGCGCGCTTGAGTTGCAGGTACAAAAATCATATTCATACCCAAAAGTAGATTTGAATGCAGGGTATAATTTTGCAAAAAGTTCGTCTTCACAAGGTCTTTTCTTAAAGAATCAGAGTTATGGTCCGCTAGTAGGACTTTCTTTAAACTGGAATGTTTTTAATGGTAATGTTTTGAGAAAGCAAATCGAAAATTCGAAGATTGTTTTAGAGAACAGTAAGTTGCAATATGATGATGCCGCCAATACTTTGAAAGGCATGCTTGTAAGCGCCTGGCAGAGATATCATGATGCGGTTTTGTTGTCTGCTGCTGAAAGGGATAATTATAAAATGTCAAATGAAAATCTTCAAATAACAACTGAACGTTTTAAATTGAATGAAGCCACAATATTGGAGTTAAAAGATGCGCAGCAAATCAATGAAGCTTCGCTTTTGAGGCTGGCTGATATTTTATACATTGCCAAAACCGCAGAAACAGAATTAATGTTCATGACCGGGCAGTTGGTTAAATAAAAATTTATAATATTACATAACTCTTGTTAAACCGACTTATAAATCTGATATAAAATCATATTTGTTAAACTTATCTACCCTGATCCCTTAAAATAGAATTATATTTGAATTCTGATTCAGAGTAAATAACAAATGGCTTTTATTGATTACTATAAAACACTTGAACTTTCTAAAACCGCCACTGATGCCGACATCAAAAAAGCGTACAGAAAGTTTGCAAGAAAATACCACCCCGATGTCAATCCGGGTGACGATTCATCTAAGAAAAAATTTCAGGAAGTAAACGAAGCCAATGAGGTGCTGAGTGATCCTGAAAAGCGCAAAAAATACGACAAGTACGGCGAAGAATGGAAACACGCTGATGCTTATGATAAACAAGGTGGAAAACCCGGTGGGCAGGGCGGTCAGTCGTATGGCGGACAACGTGGCGGCAATCCATTTGGAGGCGGTGGCAACTCTTATGGTGGCGATGATGATGGAGATTTTTCAGATTTCTTTGAATCTATGTTCGGCGGCAGAGGCGGTCGTTCCGGTGGCAGAGGAAAATATAAAGGCAACGATCTGAATGCGACCCTTCAGTTAAATCTCGAAGATGCCATGACTTCAAAGCAGCAGACAATTACTGTAAATGGAAAAAGCATCCGTCTCACAATTCCTGCAGGAATAGAAAATGGTCAGACTATTAAAATTGCCGGGCATGGTGGCGATGGCGCTAATGGCGGTCCTAAAGGTGATCTGTTAATCACATTTTCAATTGCACCAAATCCAGTTTTCAGAAGAGATGGAAATGATCTTCACAAAAACGTTGATATAGACCTTTATACAGCTGTTTTAGGGGGTGAAATTACTGTGGATACTATGGATTCGAAAGTAAAACTAAAAATTGCTCCGGGTACTAAAAATGGCTCTAAAGTAAAACTTAAAGGCAAGGGTGTTCCTGTTTACAAAAAAGAAGGTCAGGCTGGCGACCTTTATCTATCGTATACAATCGCAATTCCGACTGAGCTTTCCGAGAAAGAAAAAGAACTTTTCACTGAATTATCAAATTTAAGAAAATGATATGGAAAACGAAACAATCATAAAAGTAGAACAATTCTGCACGCATTATCAGGTGGAGGTGTCGTTTATTGATGCTTTGCAGGAGTATGGACTGGTTGAATTAATTTCACGTGAAAAGGAGCGTTTTATCAGCGAAGAACATATCAGAGGTATTGAAAAACTGATCAGACTTCACTACGATTTAGAAGTAAATATGCCCGGTATCGATGTGATTACACATTTATTGAAAAGAGTTGAGAATTTGCAAACCGAGTTGAATGGTATCAGAAACCGCTTACAGGATTAGACTTTCAGAGCTTATCTAGTCCTTTGTGTCATATTCATTTCACAATTTTAAGGCTGTCTGTTTTACTTGACTGAACGGTTAAATAAGCGTATCTTTGCACTTCATTAATATTTTTTATAAACGCCCATGAGCGATTCTATAAAGCACGAGTGTGGTATTGCCTTTATCCGACTGTTAAAGCCCCTCGATTATTACCAGCAGAAATACGGTTCACCACTTTACGGACTTAAAAAGCTGCAGCTTTTAATGGCCAAGCAAATTAACCGCGGTCAGGATGGTGCCGGTATCGGTGTCATTAAACTCGACCCTCAGTTTGGCAACCGTTACATCGCCAGAAAAAGAAGCAATTCTACCAACCCGGTTAACGATATTTTTGATGGCGTTAATGCCTCTTTGAAAGAGCTTGACAAAACAAAAATCAATAACTCATATTACCTTAAAGAAAGCTATCCCTACGCCGGAGAATTAATGCTTGGTCATTTGCGCTACGGCACACATGGCGGAAACAGCATCGAAAATCTGCACCCTTTTCTGAGACAAAATAACTGGATGTGCAGAAATCTGGTGATTGCAGGTAACTATAATCTGACAAATGTTGACGAGCTTTTTGAGCAACTTATTGAACTTGGTCAGCAGCCTAAGCAAATAAGCGACAACGTAACTATGCTTGAAAAAATCGGTCATTTTCTTGATGAAGAAAATGAAAGAATTTTCAGGAAATACAAAAAAGAAGGTCTTTCGAATTACGATATTACCGAAAAAATAAAAGAAGATCTTTCTGTAGAAAATATTTTGAAAAATGCCTTCAAACGAGTTGATGGTGGCTTTGCAATGGTTGGAATGATTGGTCATGGTGCTGCTTTTGTTATCCGCGATCCGAATGGTATCCGTCCTGCATATTATTATCAGGATGAAGATATTCTGGTAGTAGCTAGTGAAAGACCTGCAATTGCTACAACGTTTAACGCTCCGTATGCGCAGATAAAAGAGATTACTCCCGGTTCTGCTCTCATCATCAATAAAGATGGCAGCATTGCTGAAAAAGAAATCATGAAACGCAGAGAGCAGAAGTCATGCTCTTTTGAAAGGATTTATTTTTCAAGAGGCAACGACAGTGAAATTTATGCTGAAAGAAAAGCACTAGGTAGAATACTCGCACCAACCGTACTAGAGAAAATTGGTTACGATCTCGAGAATACTGTTTTCTCATACATTCCAAATACTGCTGCAACCTCTTTTTATGGTATGCTCGATGGGGTAAATGAGTGGCTTAAAACAAACAGGGCAGAAAGGATTATGGCTGAAAAAGACAGCCTGACTCCAGAGAAAATCAGTTTGATACTAAATAACCGCATCCGTCGTGAAAAAATACTTGTAAAAGATGCTAAGATGCGCACTTTTATTACTAATGATAAAGACAGAGAAGACATTGTTGGCCATGCTTACGATGTTACTTACGGCATCATCCGCCCGGGTATTGACAGTCTTGTTATTATTGACGATAGTATAGTACGAGGCACAACTTTAAAAAGCAGTATTCTTAGAATTCTTGGCAGGCTTCAGCCTAAAAAGATTTTTGTAGTATCCTCAGCACCTCAAATAAGATATCCTGATTGTTATGGCATTGACATGAGCAGATTGAAGGATTTCGTGGCTTTCAGAGCATTGCTGATGTTATTAAAAGAAAATAACTTAGAGCATAAACTGAATGAAACTTATGAGCTTTGTAAATTAGAAATGCAGAAACCGGCAGAGGAAATGGTGAATAAAGTAAACGATCTTTATAATTTATTTACTCCCGAACAGATTTCTGATATGGTAGCTAAAATTGTAACTCCGGAAAATTTCAAACCCGAAGTTCACATTATTTTTCAGACTGTAGAGAACCTGAATAAATCTTGTCCTAAAAATACCGGCGACTGGTATTTCACTGGAAACTTTCCTACACCGGGAGGAACAAAGGTTGCAAACAGAGCCTTTATTTTCTTTATGGAAGGCAACAAAGCCAGGGCATACTAAAAACAGTCAACTTAAAGAAAAGAATGAAGCATCCCATCCTTCTTTTTGACAATTACGATTCGTTTACTTACAATTTAAAGGATTATTTCGGGCAGCTTGGAGAAGAAGTTATTGTAGTGCGCAACGATGCGATGTCGCTTGATGAACTTATTGAAATTCCTTTTTCAAAACTTGTTATTTCACCCGGACCGAAAACGCCTTCAGATGCCGGTATGCTGATGGAAGTAATTGATCATTATCATAACAAACTTCCGATACTTGGAGTGTGTCTTGGTCATCAGGCTTTAGGACAGTATTTTGGGTGTAAACTTGAAAAAGCAATCAGGCCAATGCATGGTAAAGTTTCTGAAATTGAACATAATGGTCAGGGTCTCTACCAAAACTTGCCATCGCCGTTAAAAGTATGCCGTTATCACAGTCTTATTTTGAAAGATTTTGAAGAAGCACCTATAATTCCAACTGCTTTTACTTCCGAAGGAGAGTTGATGTCATTTCATCATAAAACTTTACCAATCACCGGTATTCAGTATCATCCTGAAGCTATTTTAACAGATCAGGGGTTGGGCATTTTATTCAACTGGCTCGAAAATTTATAATTAAAAACCATTTCAATTGGTAGCGGTTTCTTTTCTAAAAGACTTAATGCGTAATATTCTCCGAGTGTTTTTTTTACGTAATTATTGTCTGAATTTATATATTCTATTTCGTTGTCGATTCTATCTTCAGGTTTATAGCGTTGAAGAAAATCCCAATATAAATCATCAAAAATATTAGCAAATTCTTCAAGAATAATTTGGTCTGCGGTTAACATTTTATAACCAAGTGTTTCGAATGTTGGTTTTTCAATATCGTGTTCCCAGAAAAATTCAAATGGAAATAATTTCAATCCGGGCTCTTCATATTTTATTACCCATTGAAGAAGGTCTAATTCGCCAGTTACTTCAAGCAAATCAAATTCTTGAATAGCTTCTTTTGCCAAAGGCAGTACTTCTAAATTTTCTATGATATATGAAAAATTTGAGTGTAATTTTAAGAATTCATCAACAAAAGAATAATTTAGAATTACATTATCAAAATAAACTTCAGAAAGACTTTTAAACCTGTCAAGCCATTCTTTTATAAACTCCTTGCTGATAATATCATTTTTTTTATCAATCATCTGATTAAGAGCGGTCAGGTATTTACTTTTCTCGAAACTATATGCCAGATCTGCTTTAAAAGAAACCTGTTGGTCTACAAAAATTTTCAGAGAAATATTTTGGAACTGTAAACTGTTTTCATATTCGCTTTTAAAATCGTTGCATTGGTGAATATCTGAATAGTTATCTGTTTCTCCATTTTCTCTGAAGAGAATGTTCATGTGCTTCCCAGATTCGTTTCCTACAAAAGTAAATCCGGGACAGCCGATATTACATAAATTATTGTTGCAAACGCCGAGTTTCTTGATCAAGAAAGTATCTTTTGCAGATTTGAACTTGTTAAATGCAGTTTCAATACTCGCAATAAATATTTCTTTGGTAGTATCCATATAAGTCTTAGAACTATCCAAAAGATCATACAGTCTTTTAGAATCCAATGTTTCAAAGCATTGAACGATAGCTTGTTTTTTGGTTAATTTTTCCATGCATTTTTATTTATATAGTAAAAAAAATATTTTAAAATAGACGACATTTCTTTTAAAACTATTAATGACAATAATTGTTTTATTTTGGTAAATATTGAGGTTTAGTAAGGGTGTTATTTAATAAATTTCTTTTTACGATAATACGATAAGAAAAGTATAAAATGAAATTATTTCTTAAAAAATTATGATTCCGTACAGACCGGATGATTCACTAATATTTCGACATATTTATTTTAAATTGTAGTCAAATATTTATAATAATTCTTATTTTTGTTATCTATGGAAACTACTTTGTCTGACTTTACAATTAACCTTCAGGAGATGGAAAAATCTCAGAAGGAGAGACAAATTGTTTCGCTAAGAGCTGAAATTGCGGATCTCAAGATTGAGAAAACTAATTATCAGAATGAAGTGGAGAAACTTAAGGGATCAATTCACAGGTATAAAAATCAGATTGATAATAATTTTGCAAAAGCCATTAGAAAACACAATTCAGTTATCAGTTTAAAGTATAAGCAAAAATTTTTAATTGATTCTATTCGGGTGCTACGTAAAGAACTTAAAAAGATGGAAGAAAATAAAAAAAGCTGGCAGGAAGATCCACAAAGACTTAAAGCTAAAAAAAGAATTGATCAACCTGTTTTGCAAATGCAGTTGCTTTGAGTAATTAAATGACTATTTCAAA
>JACMRS010000265.1 GCA_014376345.1 Bacteroidia bacterium
AAAGAAGTTTGAACGGTATTGACTTTTCAGTAATTGGCAGAGTAGAAGCATCCGGTAACAGCAATTCGGTTAAGAATTATTCATTTGCAGACACCAAATTAATATCAGGTATCACACGCTATTTCTACAGACTTAAAATGGTAGACTTTGATTATACGCTTTCTCATTCTGAGGTAAGATTTGTAGATTTCAATTCTGTTAATCCGGTTTTGGCAGGTGTGTATCCAAATCCGTTTAAGGATCAGGTAAGCATCACTTTAAATAGTGAAGAAACTACAACAATTACTGTAACTATTTGCGACATTAACGGACGTGAGATTATAAAACAATCTTTGAATACAGAAGAAGGATTGAGGATCCACAGCATTTCAACTTCTAATTTAAATGCCGGCATTTATATGATGAACATAGATAATGGTGTTAGCATTCAGCATACGAGAATTGTAAAAAATTAATTTTTATTTTACTATTTAGATCCCGTTCCGGCTATGCCAGGGCGGGATCCTTTATTTTCCATATATTTAAAATCTGGGTTGAACTTCAAATGTATTAAATTTTCCGTCTCTTAACGCACTTTTAACTTTTTAGAAAGGATGAATACATCCATACCAGCTTTTCCTGTGTCTTTATATAATCACTCATAAGTGAACTGGTTCCTTCATCATTAGCTGAAGCAGAAAGAATCAATAATTCCCTTTGCAAAGAAATAATTATCTTAATAGACATAACAATATTCTCTGCTGCTTTTATTCCATCTGAAACCTGCTTGCTTTCTTTTATTTCAGAGATTTTTTTATAATCAGAATAATTATGCTTTGGTGTATGTCCAAGGGTAAGTATCCGTTCAGCTACCTCATCAATCTTTAAAAAAAGATCATTATACAGCTCTTCAAATTTTATATGAAGCTCAAAAAATTTATGTCCTTTGATATTCCAGTGGCTACCTCTTACATTTTGATAAAAAACAGAGTAATTGGCAAGCAATTCATTTAATTTCCCTGCAAGCTCTTCTGATTTATTCTTGTCGAGTCCGATAACATTTAAATTCTTCATAATGTATTAATTTTTTATTGTTTGCGTTTTTGATAATATACAAATATCCTATAACAATGATAAAAATCAATTATACAGGTATTCGCACAAATCTACAATTAATTATTCTCAGAGAATGAAATAATTTTAAAAATCCTGTATTACCAAAAACTTACCTAAACAAGGTAAAAGTACCTTTCAAATTATAATGCTTATTGTCAACACCAAGTGCTGTTATGTGATACAGATAAACACTTTCCTGAACCTTTTCACCTTTGTATGTTCCATCCCAATTGCCTATGCAATTGCTGCTTTCAAACAATTTTTCTCCCCAACGGTCGAAAATTTCAATGTGATATTGTTTTATAAAAACGCCCTTAACTTCAAGCCGTTCATTGATATTATTTCCATCAGGAGACATGGCATTCGGAACCCATAATTTAGACACCACTTTTGCTGATGATTCATTTGAAACACTTAACACATAAAAACTGCTGTCTTTTTGAGCAGGCTGAGCTCTAACCGCAATTACCCGGTATGTATAATCCGGTCGGCAATTAGTTTCTGTTAATTCATCAATAAAAGTCGTGTCACTTCCTGATTTCGTTTTTCCAATTTGCAGGAATGTTCCATCTAACTGTTTATGTTCTACAATATAATGATCAACACCTTCGTTCCATTGTCTGTAACCTGTCCAGGTTAGCATTGGCTTAAAGTCGGAACTCATTTCAGCTTTTAACAAAACTGTTTTTCCAATATTGCTGTAACCGCTTTTATCCCCGCATTCATCAATTTGCAAAATCCTGAAAGTGTATGAGTAATCATTTACTTTTACAAGTCCGTCAGTATGGTCAATTTCATCAGCAGGAATTGTTTTTGCATTATCAAAAGTTTCCCCGTCGTTTCGCGATTTTTCTATACGATAAGAAACGATAGGTATTCTTGGTTTTTTTAACTCTACCCACTCTAATAAAATTTCATTATTATTTTCAACAGTAGCTCGCCAGACTTCATTTTCAGGAACCTTGTTTATCCATATAGGCTTAACTCTGCAAGTGTCACTCCATGAAACACGGTTATAGCCGCCATCCTGAATTGCTTTAATTTTATACCTGTAAACATTATAACATCTGATAGTAGTATCATTATAATTTAAAACCGAAAACGGAGTTTTACCTATTGAATCAAAAGTACCGATACTTGAAGGATCTTCTCTGTAAACATGGTATTCTTTTACATTGTTCCAACCTGAATAAGCATTCCATTTAAGGTAGCTGACATTTACACCTGGCTTACCTGAAACTTCAACAGTGCAATGCTTTTCTAAAACATCCAGACTGTTACTGAGGTTACAGATATTTTTCTGAACCAGCTTCATGCAATAACTTTTTGGCAGTGTATTTAATCCGCCAACAAATAGTACAGTATCGTTTTTATTAAACGATTCTTTAACCATAATAAATGATCCGTTCGGCTGCTCAATAAACACCTGATAAGATTTAAAATCAACCGCATCGGTTTTTCTGAAAGCAATTTCAACAGTTCTGTCATCCTGAACACTTACACGGTATACCTGAATAATATCAGGGGCAATTGTATCGCCTACAAGCACTGCATTTGCGTCAATTAGTGTATCCACGCAGCCCAATACATCTTTTACAATCAGCCTTAAAGGATACAATCCTTTTGTATTAAAAGTATGAGAAAAACTTACACCCGAAAATCCAAGTCTGTCTATCAG
>JACMRS010000266.1 GCA_014376345.1 Bacteroidia bacterium
AATGAAGTAGTTACTAAAGAATTTAAAGATCCTTACGGTAAAACTAAGAAAGTAAAAGTAGAATTATTTTCTTGGGAAAAACTTGATTTCGTTGATAAAATAAGAAAAGCATTCAAGCTTAAATAAGCCTGAATCTGTTTTTAATTTTTTACTTCCAGTTGCTTTAACGCAAGCTCTGCTATGTGCTTGCCTATGGCAAGAGATGATGTTGCTGCAGGGCTGGGAGCGTTCAATACATGAATAATTCCTTTTGTTTCTTCGATATAGAAATCATCTATTAAACCACCATCTTTATCACATGCTTGTGCACGCACACCTGCACCACCCGGTATCAGGTCATTTGCTGTAATTTCAGGTATTAGCTTTTGAAGAGCTTTTGTAAACGCTGCTTTCGAAAATGATCGGTAAAATTCACCAATTCCTGTTTTCCAGTATTTTAGAGCAACCTTTCTAAAGCCTTTCCAGGCAAGGGCGCCAAGTGTATCTGAAAAACTGAAATCCGACCTTTTATAACCTTCTCTTTTAAATGAAAATACAGCATTAGGACCAGCTTCAATAAGCCCGTCAACCCTTCTTGTAAAATGCACTCCAAGAAATGGAAAGTTGGGATCAGGAACTGGATAAATAAGGTTTTTTACAAGATACCTTTTTTCCGGTTTCAAAGTATAATATTCGCCGCGGAAAGGAATGATTCTTACTTTCAGATTGGGAATGGTTAATCCCGCAATCCTGTCTGATTGAAGTCCTGCGCAATTAATAATGAGTCTGGTTTCATAAGTTGCTTTATCTGTTTTAATAAAACATGATTTATCGTTCATGATAATTTCAGATGCAGCTTCATTAAGTCTGATTATACCGCCCGATTTTTCGAAAACCTCAGCGTATTTTGCAGTAACTTCTTTATAACTGACAATGCCAGTTTGAGGGACTAAAAGAGCTCTTACACCTGAAGTATGCGGCTCGTATTTATGAATTTCTTCCTTTTCAATAAATTTAAGTCCTTCTAATCCATTGGCAATACCTCTGTCATAAATATTATTAAGAGCCTCCAGTTCACTGTTATCGGTTGCTACTATCAACTTGCCACACAGTTCATAATTAATCTGATTCTGATCGCAAAATTCGAGGAGCATGTGGTAGCCTTCAATACAGTTTTTTGCTTTAAGACTTCCCGGTTTATAATAAATTCCGGAGTGAATGACCCCGCTGTTATTTCCGGTTTGATGTCTGCCAACGCCACCTTCTTTTTCAATTAATGTTATTTTTTGAGCAGGATTGTTTTGTTTAAGCTTAAGTGCAGTAGCAAGTCCGACAATGCCACCACCAATTATTACCACATCATTCATCAGATCTTTTCGCCTGTTTTTAATTCGTGATTTTTAATCCTAGTTTCCAGATCTTTGATAATTAAACTTTTATCTTTGCTTTTGAAATACATTGGACCAGAAACAAGTAATGAAATTAGAAATCCTCCGATAAACATAACCATAAGCCATAATGCCAGAGGCAATGAAATTTGCCAAAACCACAATGACACCATTACATCATCTTTATTTTGAAGAGCAAAAATGATCATCAGTATAGACAATACAATTGCGGCGATTATTTTAGAAACACCTGAACTTTCTTTAATTTCATTTGCTGACATGTAGCAAAAATAGGCAAAATATTAATGGAATCTGATTTTAAAGCAATGCTTCATGTAAAAGAATCAGATAGTCACTTTGAGGGATTTCAACTGCTCCGAATTGTTTTAAATGTTCGGTTATAAACTGGCAATCAAGAAGCTGATAATTTTCTTTTTTTAGAGTTTCAACTAAAAACATTAATGCAATTTTGCTTGCATCTGTAACATTATGAAACATGCTTTCACCAAAAAAGGCTCTACCCATTGAAACGCCGTACAATCCTCCGGCAAGTTTTCCGTCAAGCCAGGCTTCAAAACTAAAAGCATTTCCAATTTTATTGAGAGCACAATAAATTTCTATCAACTCTTCACTTATCCATGTTTCATCTCTCGATGCGCATGCCCTCATGACTGCCTCAAAATCAAAATTTATTCTGAGATCAAACTTTTTTTTATTGTACAGTTTTTGAAGATTTTTTGAAACTTTAAAAGTTTCAAGAGGAATTATCCCTCTGAAAGTAGGCTCATACCAGTAAATGGTGTTGTCCTCATCGGGCTCGGCCATAGGGAAAACTCCCTTTGTATAGCCGTATAAAACTTCATGAACCGTGAGCACATTACAAAATTAAAGCAAAAGCTTTACAGTGCCTCTATTTTGGTGAATCTGAAACAATATTATTTTCAAAATGTATAAGTACTTTAACATCAATGTCACCCTGAATTTTAAATCGAAAAAAAATTTATTGTTGGGTTCGGTGAAATAAAAATTAATCCATTTTAAGTGGAAGTAATTTTTGTAATATGCAAGAGAAATTAAAAACCGGATAACTTAATTAGTCTGGGTTTTAATCAGAATTTATTAAATTATCCGGCTATTAAATGATATTTATTTATTAAAAAGGTATCCCAGAGAAATTCCAAAACCTGTATTTTTAACTACTGATTTATCTTCTCCGAAATAATCTCTTTTTGGTGCTAAATTTATCAGACCTAACTGTGCGTTAAACTGCATTGAAAGTCTGTTGCTGAACTCATAGCCAAAAATAAAGTCTGCACCTGCATCAAAAGGTTTTATGAAATAATCTTTTGAATCCTTATCTGCAGAACTTTGAAATTTAACTTTGTAGTCATTCCCATCATTGCTGTATTTACCACCTACACCGTAAGCCAGGT
This sequence comes from Bacteroidia bacterium, assembly GCA_014376345.1. GTDB lineage: Bacteria > Bacteroidota > Bacteroidia > NS11-12g > UBA955 > JACMRS01. The sequence goes on from JACMRS010000266.1 coordinate 2,801, forward strand.
ATGGTCCGAAGCCAAGAATTAAATGACCTTCTCCAAGTTTTGGTTTATACATAAAGGTAATTGGTAGTTCTATATATGA